>NZ_CP113948.1:3627500-3927500 GCF_026810365.1 Flavobacterium praedii | reverse complement strand
ATTTGAATGACGCAACGTCTTTCTTTGAGATTGTAGATACTGCTTTTTGTCCAGTTATCTTTGTCAATTCATCAACTGCATAGTCAATCAATTTTTTATCAGATACTGCTGCACCAACTCCCTTACTCAAAACGATTTTTTCCAATTTAGGAACTTGCATTACGTTTGTGTAACCGAATTCTTCTTTAAGAGCAGAGATAACTCTACTCTTATATTCTTCTTTTAGTCTAGGTATATATGCCATTACTATAGTACTTGATTAGATTTTTTTGAAAATCTTACTTTCTTATCTCCTTCAACTCTAATACCTACTCTTGTTGTTTCCTTAGTTTTAGGATCTATTAAAGAGATGTTAGAGATTTGAATAGAAGCTTCTTTCTTTACAATACCACCTTGAGGGCTTTTTGCACTAGGTTTCGTATGTTTAGAAACCATGTTTACACCTTCAACAATTGCTTTGTTTTTCTCACGGTAAACACGTAAAACTTTACCTTCAGCTCCTTTATGGTCTCCAGCAATTACTCTTACGATGTCTCCTGATTTTATTTTTAGCTTTATCATCTTAAAACGAATTAAAGCACTTCTGGTGCTAATGATACAATTTTCATGAATTGTTTTTCACGAAGTTCTCTTGCTACCGGACCAAAAACACGAGTTCCTCTCATTTCACCTGCAGCATTCAAAAGAACACATGCATTATCATCGAAACGGATATAAGAACCATCAGCTCTTCTCACTTCTTTTTTGGTACGTACAACAACTGCAGTTGAAACAGCACCTTTTTTAACGTTTCCGTTAGGTGTTGCGTCTTTTATAGATACTACAATCTTGTCTCCAACAGAGGCATACCTTCTTTTGGTACCTCCTAAAACACGAATAGTTAAAACTTCTTTTGCTCCCGTGTTATCTGCTACTTTTAGTCTTGATTCTTGTTGTACCATAATTATTTAGCTCTTTCTAGGATTTCAACTAATCTCCAACATTTTGATTTACTCAAAGGACGCGTTTCGCTAATTCTTACAGTATCTCCAATGTTACAGTCGTTTGTTTCGTCATGTGCTACAAATTTCTTTGTTTTCAACACAAACTTACCGTATAATGGGTGTTTTACTTTTGTTACTTGAGCAACAACAATGGATTTATCCATTTTGTTTGAAGTAACAACCCCAACTCTTTCTTTTCTTAAATTTCTTTTTTCTTCCATCTTTCAGCAGAATTATTGTAATTCTCTTTTAGTAAGTTCCGTAGCTAATCTTGCAACTGTTCTTCTTACACCTCTAATTTGAAGCGGATTCTCAATTGGTGAAATAGCGTGAGCCATTTTTAGGTCGGCATATGCCTTCTTAGTCTGGCTAAGTTTTTCTTGCAACTCTGCTGCAGAAAGATCTTTTATTTCTGATTGTTTCATAATATAATATAGATTATGCTTCGAAATCTCTAGCAACAACGAATTTAGTTTTTACTGGAAGTTTTTGAGCCGCAAGACGTAACGCCTCTTTTGCAACTGACAAAGGTACTCCTCCAACTTCAAACATTATTCTTCCGGGTTTAACAACGGCAGCCCAATACTCAACTGCACCTTTACCTTTACCCATACGTACCTCAAGAGGCTTCTTAGTGATAGGTTTGTCTGGAAATATTTTGATCCATAATTGTCCTTCTCTTTTCATAAAACGAGTTGCAGCAATACGCGCAGCTTCGATTTGACGAGAGGTTAAGAACATTCCATCTTCATGTACAGATTTAATACCAAACATTCCATTAGAAAGTTCATGTCCTCTTTGAGAATTTCCTTTCATTTTACCTTTTTGTACCTTACGGTATTTTGTTCTTTTAGGCTGTAACATTTTTTTTTAGTTTAAAAATTTACTTTCGTTTACGAGCGTCTGGTTTACCACCTTTATTAAAAGGCTTTCTATCTCCTCTAGGAGAATCTCCACCTTTACCACCACCAGATTGTTTTTTATCCATTCCTGCTAGCGGAGAAAGATCTCTCTTTCCATAAACTTCACCTTTCATGATCCACACTTTAATTCCCATTCTACCATAAGTAGTGTGAGCTTCTGCAAGCGCATAATCAATATCTGCTCTGAAAGTTGATAGAGGAATTCTACCTTCTTTGAAACCTTCTGAACGAGCCATCTCAGCACCATTCAAACGTCCAGAAATCAAAACTTTGATACCTTCTGCGTTCATACGCATAGAAGCAGCAATAGCCATTTTGATTGCACGTCTGTAAGAAATTCTGCTTTCGATTTGACGACAGATGCTTGTAGCAACTAGATACGCGTCAAGTTCAGGTCTTTTTATTTCAAAGATGTTGATTTGAACCTCTTTGTCAGTAATTTTTTTAAGTTCTTCTTTCAACTTGTCTACCTCTTGTCCACCTTTTCCGATAATAATACCAGGTCTAGCAGTAGTGATAGTAACGGTTACAAGTTTTAAAGTTCTCTCAATAATCACTTTTGATACACTTGCTTTTGATAAACGAGCATGGATATACTTTCTGATTTTATGATCTTCGGCAAGTTTATCACCATAATCATTTCCACCATACCAGTTTGAGTCCCATCCTCTGATGATACCAAGTCTATTTCCAATTGGATTTGTCTTTTGTCCCATGCTGCTTAAGAATTGCTTTGTGTGTTATTGATAGCTCCTAACACGATTGTTACGTGATTTGAACGTTTTCTTATTCTGTGTGCTCTTCCTTGTGGAGCTGGACGAAGTCTTTTTAACATCATTCCACCATCTACACGGATTTCCTTAACAAATAAACCAGCTTCTTCCATATTAGCTTCAGGGTTTTTTGCTTGCCAGTTGGCAATAACAGATAAAACCAATTTCTCTAATTTTCTTGAAGCTTCTTTAGAACTAAATCTCAAGATGTTTAGTGCTCTTTCTACCTTCTGACCTCTTACCAAGTCCGCTACTAAGCGCATTTTTCTAGGTGAAGTAGGGCAGTTATTCAATTTTGCGAAAGCTAAAGACTTATTAGCCTCTTTTCTCGCATCTGCTGTTTCTCTTTTACGAACTCCCATTGCTTCTTATTTTTTACCTTTATTTTTTGCTCCAGCATGACCTCTAAAAGATCTAGTTGGTGAAAATTCTCCTAATTTGTGACCTACCATGTTTTCTGTTACGTAAACTGGTACAAATTGACGACCGTTATGAACTGCGATAGTTTGTCCAACAAAGTCTGGAGTAATCATAGAAGCTCTAGACCATGTCTTAACAACTCCTTTATTTCCACCTGCAATGTTTTCTTGAACTTTCTTGTCTAACTTATAATGAACGAAAGGTCCTTTTTTTAATGAACGTGCCATATCTTATTATTTCTTTCTACGTTCTACGATATACTTGTTACTCGGGTTTTTCTTAGAACGAGTTCTATAACCTTTAGCTGGTATTCCATTTCTTGAACGTGGATGTCCACCAGAAGAACGTCCTTCACCACCACCCATTGGGTGATCGACAGGGTTCATTGCAACAGGTCTTGTTCTAGGTCTTCTTCCTAACCATCTTGTTCTACCAGCTTTTCCTGATACAACTAATTGGTGATCTGAATTAGAAACCGCTCCAATTGTAGCCGAACAAGTTAACAAGATTAATCTTGTTTCTCCAGAAGGCATTTTAATTGTTGCATATTTTCCATCTCTTGCCATTAATTGAGCAAATGTTCCAGCAGAACGAGCGATTACAGCTCCTTGCCCTGGTCTCAATTCGATACAAGAAATAACAGTTCCAAGTGGAACTCTACTTAAAGGTAATGTATTACCAATTTCTGGTTGAGATTCTGGACCAGAAACTAATTTCTGACCAACTTTCAATCCATTTTGAGCAATAACATAAGTTTTTTCACCATCAGCATAAGCTAATAAAGCGATAAAGGCAGTACGATTTGGATCATATTCGATTGATTTCACTGTAGCTGGAATTCCTTCTTTTGTACGTTTGAAATCAATAATACGATATCTCTGCTTGTGACCACCACCCGTATAACGCATGGTCATCTTTCCTTGACTATTTCTACCTCCAGAGTTTTTTATCGGCGCTATCAAAGAGCGTTCCGGCTTATCAGTTGTAATGGCGTCATAACCATTCACAACTCTAAATCGCTGACCTGGGGTAATAGGTTTTAATTTTCTTACTGACATTTTATCTTAGATATTGTTGTAAAAATCAATTGTTTCTCCTTCTTGTACTTGTACAATTGCTTTTTTAATAGCATTTGTCTTTCCACTGATTAAACCACTTTTAGTGTATTTTGTAGTTCTGTCTGGTCTTACATTCATTGTGTTAACACTCAAAATAGTAACTCCATAAGCAGCTTCAATAGCTTTCTTAATTTGCACTTTGTTTGCTTTTTTGTTAACAACGAATCCAAAACGGTTTAAAACTTCACTTTCTTTGGTTACTTTTTCCGTTACTATAGGTTTAATTATGATGCTCATATCCTATTATTTACTTAAATTTTCTTCAATTACTTCCAAAGAACTCTCTAAAAGCACTAAATTATTAGCATGTAAAATAGCGTAAGTACTTAATTCATAGCTACTTACAACATTAGCCGCCTTTAAATTACGTGAGGACAAATATACATTTTTATTTGTATCACCCAACACGAACAGTGATTTTTTGTTTTCTAACTCTAAAGCTTTCAAAACATTAATGAAATTTTTAGTGTTTGGCGTTTCAAAATTAAAATCTTCAAGTACAATTATATTTGACTCTTTTGCTTTAATAGAGAAAGCAGATTTTCTAGCAAGACGTTTTAAGCTTTTATTCAATTTGAATGAATAACTTCTTGGTCTTGGTCCAAAAACTGTTCCACCACCTTTAAACAATGGATTCTTTGCACTACCCGCACGAGCAGTACCAGTTCCTTTTTGTTTTTTAATTTTACGAGTACTTCCCGCTACTTCAGCTCTTTCTTTAGCTTTGTGCGTTCCTTGTCTTTGATTAGCAAGATATTGCTTAACATCAAGATATACTGCGTGATTGTTTGGCTCAATTGCATATACTGAATCAGAAAGTTGAACTTTTCTTCCAGTATCTTTTCCGTTGAAATCTAATACTTTTACTTCCATTACTTCTGAATGATTACATAAGAGTTGTTACATCCAGGAACACATCCTTTTATAACAAGTAGGTTCTTTTCAGCAACTACTTTTAAAACTCTAAGGTTTTGAACTTTTACATTATCTCCTCCCATTCTTCCAGCCATACGCATTCCTTTGAATACTCTAGATGGATAAGAAGAAGCTCCTACAGAACCTGGCGCTCTTAAACGGTTATGTTGACCGTGAGTTGCTTGACCAACACCACCAAAACCGTGACGTTTTACAACCCCTTGAAAACCTTTACCTTTAGATACACCTTGTACATCTACAAATTCTCCTTCAGAAAAAATAGAAACATCAATAAGATCTCCTAATTTTTGTTCTGTTGCGAAATCTTGGAATTCAACGACTTTTTTCTTAGCTACAGTTCCCGCTTTTTTAAAGTGACCTAAAGCCGCTTTTGTGGAATGTTTCTCGTTTTTGTCATCGAAACCAAGTTGCAACGCTTCGTACCCGTCAACACCTTTGGTTCTGACTTGGGTAACAACGCATGGTCCAGCTTCGATTACTGTACAAGGAATATTCTTCCCGTTTTCGTCGAAAATACTAGTCATGCCGATTTTTCTACCAATTAACCCAGACATAAATATTAATTATTAATTATTAAATATAAATATAGAACGCAGCTTTTAAGCAAATCCTATTTTTTTAGTGGGTGCAAATGTATAACTTATTTACATACAAACCAAAAAAATATTTTTTGCTTAAAAACAGCGTTCCTTTTTACTCTTAAAGTACTTAAACTTTGATTTCAACTTCAACTCCACTTGGCAATTCAAGTTTCATTAAAGCATCAATAGTTTTAGATGAAGAAGAATAAATGTCAATTAATCTTTTATATGACATTACTTCAAATTGCTCTCTCGCTTTTTTGTTAACGTGTGGAGAACGTAGAACTGTAAAAAGTTTTTTGTGTGTAGGTAATGGAATTGGACCAGTTACAACAGCACCTGTACTTTTTACCGTTTTTACAATCTTTTCAGCAGACTTATCTACCAACATGTGATCGTAAGATTTTAATTTTATTCTGATTTTTTGACTCATTTTCTTAAAGATTATGCGTTTCCTTTTGCTTTTTTGATAACTGCTTCCGAAATATTAGAAGGTGTTTCAGCGTAGTGTGAAAATTCCATTGTTGAAGTTGCTCTACCAGAAGATAATGTTCTTAATGTAGTAACATATCCAAACATTTCTGATAAAGGCACATCAGCTTTAATAGTTTTAGCACCAGCTCTGTCTCCCATATCATTCACCTGACCTCTACGACGGTTAATATCACCAACGATATCTCCCATGTTTTCTTCTGGTGTAATCACTTCCATTTTCATGATTGGCTCAAGTATTACAGCTCCAGCAGCTTTAGCCACTTCTCTATAACCCATTCTAGCAGCTAATTCAAACGAAAGAGCATCAGAATCGACTGGGTGAAAAGATCCGTCTAACAAAGTTACTTTTAAACTATCTACTTGATATCCTGCTAAAGGACCCGTTTTCATAGCTTCACGGAAACCTTTTTCAACAGAAGGAATATACTCTTTTGGCACGTTACCACCTTTTACAGAATTCACAAACTGTAATCCAACTGGAGTTTTACCATCAACTTCATCAGCAGGCTCTAAAATAAATACGATATCACCGAATTTACCACGACCTCCAGATTGTTTCTTATAAGTTTCTCTATGTTGAGCTTTTTTAGTAAACGCTTCTTTGTATTCAACTTGAGGCTCACCTTGGTTTACTTCAACTTTAAATTCACGTCTCATCCTATCAACCAAGATATCCAAGTGAAGCTCACCCATACCAGAAATAATAGTTTGACCAGAAGCTTCATCAGTTCTAACTGTAAATGTTGGATCTTCTTCAGCTAATTTAGCCAAAGCCATACCCATTTTATCTACGTCAGCCTTAGTTTTAGGCTCAATAGCAATACCAATTACTGGCGCTGGAAATTTCATTGACTCAAGAATAATAGGGTGTTTTTCATCACACAATGTATCTCCTGTTTTAATATCTTTAAATCCAACAGCCGCTCCAATATCACCCGCCTCGATATATTCGATTGGATTTTGTTTGTTAGCATGCATTTGGTAGATACGAGAAATTCTTTCTTTGTTTCCAGAACGAGTGTTTAAGACATAAGAACCTGCATCTAAACGTCCTGAGTAAGCACGGAAGAAAGCCAAACGACCTACGAATGGGTCAGTAGCAATTTTAAAAGCTAAAGCAGCGAATGGCTCTTTAACATCTGGCTTACGCAATATTTTAGTTTGATCTTCTTCAAGCAATTCAGCATCATCTGGATGAATACCAGTAATACCTTCTTTATCCATTGGAGACGGCAAGTATTTACACACTGCATCCAACATGAATTGAACCCCTTTGTTTTTAAAAGAAGAACCAGCAATCATAGGAATGATAGCCATATCCATTACAGCAGCTCTTAAAGCAATGTTGATTTCTTCCTCTGTTATAGAGTTTTCATCTTCCATGAATTTTTCAAGCAAATTCTCATCATAATCAGCAACTGCTTCAATAAGAATTGATCTGTATTCTTTTACTTCTTCAAGCATATCTTCAGGAATAGGCACAATATCATAAGTAGCCCCTAAACCTTCTTCATGCCAAACTATAGCTTGATTCTTTACCAAATCAACAACGCCTTTAAAATCATTTTCCTCACCAATTGGCAAAGTGATTGCAACAGCATTTGATTTTAACATATCTCTTACTTGTTGACATACCATCAAAAAGTTAGATCCTTGTCTATCCATTTTATTAACAAATCCAATACGTGGTACCCTGTATTGATCTGCTAATCTCCAGTTAGTTTCTGATTGTGGCTCAACACCATCAACCGCGCTAAATAAGAAAACCAAACCATCAAGTACACGCAAAGAACGGTTTACTTCAACTGTAAAGTCAACGTGTCCCGGGGTATCGATAATATTAAAGTGATAAGGTAATGTTTCAGGTAAAATTTTACCTTGTGTAGTTGGAAAATTCCATTCACAAGTAGTAGCAGCAGAAGTAATTGTAATACCTCTTTCTTGCTCTTGTGCCATCCAGTCCATTGTTGCAGCACCATCGTGTACTTCACCAATTTTGTGTGATTTTCCAGTATAGAATAATATACGCTCTGTTGTTGTTGTTTTACCAGCATCAATGTGAGCAGCAATTCCTATATTTCTTGTATATTTAAGATCTCTAGCCATTTCTTAAGAATTAAAATCTAAAGTGAGAGAATGCTTTGTTAGCCTCTGCCATTTTGTGAGTATCCATTCTTTTCTTAACAGCTGCCCCTTCTTCTTTAGCAGCAGCTAAACATTCTGAAGCTAATCTTTGTGCCATTGATTTTTCGTTTCTTCTTCTTGAATAAAGAATCAACCATTTCATAGCCATAGATATTTTTCTGTCTGGTCTAATTTGCATTGGAATTTGAAATGTAGCTCCACCTACTCTACGACTACGTACTTCTACGTGAGGCATAACGTTTGTTAAAGCATCTTTCCAAATTTCTAATGAAGGTTTCTCTGCATCTTGCTTTTTAGCCTCTATAATGTCAATTGCATCATAAAAAACTTTAAAAGCTGTTGATTTCTTACCATCCCACATTAAGTTATTCACAAAACGTGTTACCAATTGGTCATTAAACCTTGGATCTGGTAAAAGTGGTCTTTTCTTTGCCGCTCTTTTTCTCATGTCTTTTTTTTAATAAAATTTCATACTCATCTAGGCACGATAAATCGCGTCTCTACAAGAATAACGTTTTAAATTACTTTTTTGCTTCTTTTGGGCGTTTTGCTCCGTACTTAGATCTTCTTTGCGTTCTTCCTGCTACTCCTGACGTATCAAGTGCACCACGAACGATGTGATATCTTACTCCTGGCAAATCTTTTACCCTTCCACCCCTAACTAATACTATCGAGTGCTCTTGTAAATTGTGTCCTTCTCCAGGGATGTAGGCATTCACTTCATTACCATTTGTCAAACGTACACGCGCTACTTTACGCATTGCAGAGTTTGGTTTTTTTGGTGTTGTAGTGTAAACACGCGTACAAACCCCTCTTCTTTGAGGACAAGAATCTAAAGCAACCGATTTACTCTTCTTAGTTATCTGAGTTCTTCCTGTTCTTACTAATTGTTGAATTGTTGGCATAATTAATACTAAAAATTTCTTATTATATTAAATTCCCGCTTTTTACGGGGTTGCAAATGTATAAAATATTTTTCACTCTACAAACCATATTCGATTTATTTTCAACAGAAGCAGACTATTGTCAATTAAACCAATACACTTTTATTATTTTAAATACAATACAAAAACACACTCAATTAAAAATGGTAATATTTAACAATTTTAAAAAATTATGAAATTTCAAACAAACAATAGATATTTGCACAATGACATTCATATAAATAAATCAAAATTGAAACACGAAATCATATTATGTTTAATTGCCATTTTTTATAGTTTAACTATAAAAAGTCAAGAGATACAAATAAAAATTATCGGAAATTCTATTGCAGAAACTAAAACAATAGATTCTATTGGATACACATCCAAACTCTTAAACACAAAACAAGCAAACGATGAAATCAAAACAATAACACAAAAACTAGCCACAGCAGGCTATATCTACAACAAAATATCACATATCATTAAAGAAAAAGACAGTAGTTATATCGCGAAAATATCTCTTGAAAATAAAATAAAAGAATTACATATATATATAGGTATAAAAAACGAAATAAAAATATTAGAAATATTAGATCTAAAACAAGACTCCATCTTTTTACCATATTCTCAAATAGAATCGTTTTTAAAACAAACTTCACAAAAATTAGAAAAAAAAGGTTATTCATTCGCAAAAGTAAAACTAATCAACTTTACAGAAAAAAAACAAATATTATATACCACATTAATTATAAAACCGGGAAGCAAAAGAAAATTAAAAAAAATTGAACTAAAATACAGTACACAAACCCAAAAAAATATTTTCCCAAAAGGCGCCGAAATTCAAATAAATAAAAAATACAAAGACACAATATTCAATAATGAAATCGTAGAAAACATTCATAATGATTTTGAAAAATTTGGATTTATAAATCAAACTAAATACCCTGAAATTCTTTTTTCAAAAGACAGCACTAAAGTATTTGTCTATTTAGAAAAAAGAAAAGCTAATAATTTTGATGGATATTTAGGATTCAATAATTCCGAAAATAAAAAAATAAAATTTAACGGGTTTTTAGATCTAACACTAATTAATGCAATAAAAAACGGAGAAGAATTATCAGTATACTGGAAAGAAAATGGTAATAATCAAAAAATATTCAACCTAAAGATCGAAATACCATATATCCTTAATAGTCGTTTAGGAATTAAGGGACAAATCAACATATTTAAACAAGACAGTATTTTTCAAAACACAAAAACAACAATTCAACTTGGTTATTTAATAAACTACAACAAACGAATATACTTAGGATTTGAATCAACCGAATCAAGCGATATACAAAATTCAAATACAATTAATTTAAATGATTACAACAGCACTTTTTTAACATCGAACTTTGAATTGAATAAAAATGATTTTAAGAACAACTTATTTCCAATAAAAAATTATATAAAATTGACTATAGGAACCGGAAAAAGAACAAACACACAAAACACATCTACAAAACAAAATTTTGTAAATTTTAACATAATGAATAATTTGCATCTTAATAAGAATAACTTTATATATTTTAACTTTCAAAGTTTCATATTAAAAAGCAAAACTTATTTAACAAACGAATTGTATCGTTTTGGAGGTACAAATTCAATAAGAGGATTTACAGAAAATAGTCTGCAAAGTAATTTTATGACCGGACTAATGACAGAATATCGATATTTACTTTCTCCCAAAATATACCTTAATTCAGTACTAGATTACTGTTTTTACAATGATCCAACAACCATAAAAACAGAAAACAAAAATAAGAACCTTATAGGCATTGGGCTTGGTTTTGGCATATTAACCGATAATGGCTTAATGAAATTCTCCATAACAAATGGCAAAACAAAAAAAGAAGAAATAAAATTATATAACACAAACATAACCATAAGTTATAATGTTAAATTTTAGCTTTAACAAAAAAAAGAGTTTAAGTTATTAGGATACTTAACAATTTATTATGATTTTTGCCTCACTAATTCAAAATATTTAAAAATGAAACTAAAGTTCAATGGATTCTTAGTACTTCTAGTAGTACTAATGGCGCAACTAACTTTTGCGCAAGAAAGATCTGTTTCAGGAATTGTTTCCGACAATGCAGGAATGCCATTACCAGGTGTAAGTGTATTAATAAAAGGAACAAAAACTGGAACACAATCAGATTTCGATGGTAAGTATACCATTAAAGCAGCACCAAGTGATGTATTGGTATTTAGCTATGTCGGGATGAGATCATCAGAGAAATCAGCAAGTTCAACAAATGTAAATGTAAAACTTTCAAGTGATGCAACTCAGTTAGAAAATGTAGTTGTAACAGCGTTGGGTATTAAAAAGCAAAAAAAATCGTTAGGTTACGCAACTGTAACGGTTAGCGGAAAAGATCTAACAGAGGTTATAAACACTAACGTATTCGGTTCTCTATCAGGAAAACTGGCTGGAGTTGACGTCTCCGCTCCTGCACAAGTAGGTGCTTCAACTAAAGTTGTAATTCGTGGATTTAGTAGCTTAACTGGAAACGGTCCGTTATACGTAATAGACGGAACCCCAATTAACAATAGTGGAAACGGAACGAATGGAACAACTTCGAGTAGAAGAACATTTGATGCTGGAAATGGAATAAGTGATTTAGATCCTAATAACATTGAAAGCATGACTGTACTAAAAGGAGCAGCTGCAACTGCACTTTATGGTTCTAGAGCAGCTGGAGGAGCAATTATTGTCACAACAAAAACAGCAAAACTAAACTCTGGTATAAAAGTAGAGTTTTCAACTTCAGTTGAACTAGCCGAAGTAGCCAGAGTTCCTCATTTACAATATAAATTTGGACAAGGTTGGGATGGTTTAGGCTATTCAGGACTAGCTACACATGGAGTTGCTAGTGCTGAAAATGGGTCTTGGGGACCTGCATTTAATAACGAAGTAAGACCTTGGGGAGCAATTGTAGATAATTCTCAACAATTGAAATCATATAAAGCACTTAACAACAACATTAAAGACTTTTACGATACTGGTTTCACTACTACTAATAATATAAGAGTAGCAGGAGGAAATGAAACATCTACTTTTTCACTTGGTTTTTCAAATGTCGAT
This sequence comes from Flavobacterium praedii, assembly GCF_026810365.1. Taxonomy (NCBI): domain Bacteria; kingdom Pseudomonadati; phylum Bacteroidota; class Flavobacteriia; order Flavobacteriales; family Flavobacteriaceae; genus Flavobacterium; species Flavobacterium praedii. Next base: position 3,915,070 of record NZ_CP113948.1, on the reverse strand, counting down.
TCAGATGGTATTGTACCAACAGATTCAGACTCATATTTGAGAAGAAATTTAAATTTCAGCGGAGGAATTAAAGGCGATAAATTCGATGTTAAAATCAACTTTAATTATGTTAAAAAAGATCAAAAAGTAGTAAATACTGGTTCAGGAGATGATTCTGGAGAAGGTGCTACCCTAGTACAAGAACTATATCAAATCCCCTCAGACATAAGTGTTATTGACTTAAAAGACTACAAAAACAATCCATTCAATACGCCAAGTAATTACTTTTCACCATATACATCAAATCCTTACTTCTTGTTAAATGAAAATTCAACAAAAATTAAAGGAAATCGTATCTTTGGAAACACAAACTTCACATACAAAATAACTCCAAAATTGACTGCTTTGTATCAAATTGGTGGAGACTATAGAAATGAAAAGATAAAAAGCTACGGTGCAGTCGTGAGATTTGAACCAGGTTCAGCTCAAGACATTAACCACACCATTGCAACAGTAGGTGGCGTAACTGAAAGCACGACAGAAAGAACAGAATTAGATCAATATCTTAACTTTAATTATGCATCAAAAATTAATGATGATTTTAAAATTAATGTAATGCTAGGTGCCGCTTCTAATGAAAGAGCAACTGATTTCTTAGAAGGTCAAATTACCCAACTTGACTTACCTAATTATTACGAACTATCAAATTCAGCGTCAAAACCCATCCTTACTCAATCTAATAGTTTAAGAAGAAATTATGGCGTTTACACTTCCATAGAAACTTCTTACTTAGATAAAATATTTTTTACCGTTACAGGAAGAAATGACTGGAGTTCTACTTTACCTGTAAAGAATAACTCCTATTTTTACCCTTCCGCATCTTTAAGCGGTATTGTGATTGATAATAACGAGACTTTCTTAAAACTTAGAGGAGGTTGGGCAAAAGTAGCAAAAGATACGGATCCATACCAAACCGAATCAAGTTACATCCAAGCTATAGCTGGAGCGAACTTCGGAAATATCAATTTCCCAATCGGAGGAGTTAATGCATATGAATTTGCAACTACTTTAGGTAACAACGAACTAAAACCTGAAACAACAACTGAAATAGAACTAGGTTTTGAGACAAGTTTATTTTCAAAAAGAGTAAACCTAGATTTGGCATTGTACAATAAAAAAACCACTGATCTATTATATCTAAGAGATGTCGCTCCAAGTACAGGTTTTACTCGACAAACCGGAAACATATTAGACGTTACTAATAAAGGTATCGAAATAGCTTTAAACACTACACCTCTACAAACTGAAAACTTTTCTTGGAATCTAAACGGAACATTTACTAAAAATTTAAGCAACGTTGATAAAGTGTACGGTGATTCAAACACAATTGAACTTACAAACTCAAGAAACGTTACGTTTAATGCCGTTGAAGGAAGACCACTAGGAATATATATGTCAAAAACACCACAAATGGTAGGAGACAAATATATTGTAAATCCTGCAACAGGATATTATGTACCTTCAACCGAACAACAAGAAATCGGTACTTCTCAAAGAGATTTTGTTATAGGAATTCAAAACAAATTCAACTATAAAAACTTCACATTATCATTTGGATTTGATTGGAAACAAGGTGGCGAAATGTTTTCTGAAAGCAAGTATTTAGCTTACTTTACTGGAAACGGTATCGAAACAACATACAATGACAGAAACGGGTTTATATTACCCAATTCAGTAAATGAAGTTAACACTGGAGGTGTTATAACTTATGTTGAAAACACCACCGAAATCACTGCTTTCCCTGCATCTGGGACATCTAATGGTCGAGTAACACCTTTCTATAGCTCAGTAGGAAATCAAACAATAGTTAAAGATTTTATATTTGACAAAACATTCGTAAGAATGAGAGATCTTTCTTTAACTTTTAACGTACCGATGAAAATTGCGAAACAAATTGGTCTTACAAATGCTTCCATAGCAGTTTACGGAAAAAATTTATTTTTATGGACACCTGACGCCAATCCTTATTTAGATCCAGAAATCACAACCTTTGGAGATGGAGTAAAGAGTGAGTTTGGTGAATCTTACGGATCACCTTCACAAAGATCTTATGGAACTTCCATAAAATTAACCTTTTAAATAAAATGAAAATGAAAAAATTAATAATAAGTTTTTTAACATTATCACTGCTACTTACAGCTTGTGACAATAATTTAGATATAAATAGAGATCCAGATTCACTAACATCAGTTCCATTATCTTCACAACTACCTGCTGGTATTGCAGGTTTGATAGGAGCAGAAGGGTCATACTATGCACTTATAGGAGGGTTTTGGTCACAATATTGGACACAAAGCAATGTGGCAAATCAGTATAGAGATATTGATGGATATGTAATAGGAACCGAATCATATAATGCTGGTTGGAGAGATATGTACGATGCCCTAGGCGACGTAAGAGCCGTTAAAATAAATTCTGAAAAAGAATCAAACTGGAACTATTTTCTAGTTGCAACTGTTTTAGAAGCGCAAGGATCTCAAGTTTTAACAGATTTCTACGGATCAATCCCTTACAGCGAAGCAAATAACAGAAGCATATTAAATCCAAAATTTGATAAAGGTGAGGAAGTATATACAGCAATGATAAAAGATTTAGATCTTGCATTATCAAAACCATTAGCATCTTCTGTAGGTAAAGCACCAGGAGCTGATGATTTGATTTTTGCAGGCGACATGGACAATTGGATTAAATTTGCTAATACTTTGAAACTTAAAATTTTAATGAGACAAATTAACAGCTCTAACTCTGCAGTTGCAATTGCAGGAATAAAATCACTACTTACAAGCGGTGCGAAATTTTTAGATGATGATGCAGCAATGAGCTCTTTTGAAGACAATCCAAATTTAAGCAACCCTTTATATGAATCTGACAGAAGACAATTAAATACTGCAACAAATTTAAGAATGAGTAAAACCTTGTCGTCGTATTTTGATTTAAAAGCCGACACAAGAAAAGCTAAATATTACGGAGCTGGAGGCCCATTAGATCAGGGAGACTTTACAAATGCCTCAATACCTTCAACTACTATAGCAATTGTAGAATTACACCCAACAACTCCTGCTTATTTAATGTCCAGAGAAGAGAGCTTGTTTTTACAGGCTGAAGCGCAAGCAAGATACGGTAGTGGCGACAAAGCACTTTATGATGCTGCAGTATTAGAAAATTTCTCTAAATATACATTAGACGGAAGTTCTTTTATAGCAACAGGAGGCGTTTATGAATATCCTACTTCAGGAACTCTTGACGAGAAGATTGAAGCAATAATCACTCAAAAGTGGATCTCATGTTTTCCTGGAAATGGTTTTGAAGCATTTTTTGAAAAAAACAGAACAGGTTATCCTAAAACATCTGCAGTTAAACAGTCCAATCCACTATATATCCCTGGACAAATAACTTACTCCATAAACGGATCTACCGGTGGATTGTTTCCTAAAAGAATAGTATACCCTCAACGTGAGAAAAACACAAATACTAATACACCTGCTTTGTTACCAATAACAACTCCAGTTTGGTGGAACTAAAAATAGAAAAAATGAAAAAAATATTTATAGCAATGTTCTTTTTTACAAGTTTACTTTTTGTAAGTTGTGAATCTGAGGACTCGGGAAATGTGTCAACTGTTACACATTACCCAACAATTACGTTAAATGGGGAACGTACTGAAATTATATTTCAAGGCGACACCTATACTGAAAAAGGAGCTGTATCGACGGCAGGTTCAGACGTTTTGACAACTACTATAACAGGTAATGTTGACACTAACACTATTGGAGTATACAAAATAAGCTATTCTGCAAAGAATACTGATGGTTATGACGCAATCAAAACGAGAGCTGTAGTTGTTATGAGTAAAGCTCCTAGTGCAATTGATATTTCTGGAACATTTTTTAGAAATGGAAACGCTAACAATGTGACAAGAATTAGTGATAGAGTATACAAGTGTGACAATGCAACTGGCTACAATGTAGCAGCAGATAAAATCACATTAACTTTCTACAACTTAGACGATAAAAAAATATACGCCCCTTTCCAAGAAAAAACTTCAGCTTCTGGCCTAGATGCGGAAAGTAATGTTGGAAATATTATCTCTAAAGATAAATGGAACTGGGTAATTTTTGCTTCAGGCGTATTTGGTACTTCTCAAAGAAATTTTGCTAGATAATTTAAAAAAAAACAAAATGAAAATTATAAAAAAAATAAGCCTATTAATGGTTGTGTTGAGTTCAACCTTATTTACTTCATGTGATGAAGGTGGGAATCCGGATGCTGGAGGTACTACTACTCAAAAATATGCAGGCGAATGGTATATTGACGTTAGCGATGCTAGTGGTTTACTTAAAGCTCATGTTTTACATTCAACTTATAACACAGCTGCCAACGACAACACTATGTGGATTGACGATAAAGCAAACTACTATGAGTTAAAAAGTAAAATCATAACAAACCTTGAAAACGGAACATTTAGTTCTAAAGATGCCGCAAACATTATTGATAACAAGGGAACTTTTGTTACTATTACAGAAGGTAAAATCATTCATAATGGTGGTAAATCAAAAGGAGGACATGTAGTAGACTCGATCGCCTTTAAAGCTGAGTTCAGTTATGATCCGGGAACAATCATTAGTTTTAACGGAGTTAAAAGAACAGGATTTTCGGAAGACGAATACTAGATTTTCAACAAATTACTTAAAAAACCATCACTATACATAGTGATGGTTTTTTTTTACAACTTGCAATCATACATAACAAAGACGTTATTTCATCTGTTTAATATTTACTATTATTTAATAATCAGTAACTTATTTTGAATTAACTATTAATAAACAATATACATCACCAATATTCCAAAACAAATAGAACCTTAGAATATTTCATAAGAACATAATTATTAATTTAAGTTACTGGTTAATCGCTTTATTTAATTGTAATAGGAATACAAATAGCGTAGTTTTATTAGAAAGTCTTCTAATGTAACTACATTTATTGTACTTGTACATTTTCTTTAAATAGCTTATTGTTGTTTCTACTATTTTTGTTCAAGAGTATCAACCTTTCATGCATTTGACCAGCGCTGAATCTTTAATAAGATGCATTTTCTCTCTGATGCAATGTATTCGAGTCAATAATCTATATAGCCACTATCCCCATACAATGATGCTTCTAAAAGTAATTTATCAATCATTTCCCCTATTGCTTTTGCATAATCCATTTTATCTGGTGTAAAATGTAAAGCTATTGAAATTCCATCTTTTACTTTCAATAACAGCACTTTAACTCCATAAAAACAACTTCACATATTGGCGGTGTAGCATCTCAATTTTTTTCGATAACAATTTTGTAATTTGCTATGCACTTATTATTGCATATAGCAACAGGAAAAAAATCTATGATAGAATGCATTTCACAATAAAAATATTTGAAGCACTAACTTATTATCTCAAATAACTTATATAAAAGCTTGCCGACTTTATGTAAACACCTATTGAATCATCTCTTGTCAAACATATTGGGAATAAATCCATATTGCTTCATGAATTTTATTACCGAGCAATGATTACCATAAAAACTTGTTGATGGAACAATCGCTGTTAGGATAATTTCACTATCGTTAATTTATCTTATAATATCTTCTTGATGTTCAATTCTATGTAAAATATCATCTATTAAAAAAAACTGATATAATTTTGTCTTTACAAAGCATCGATTCTATTTAATTGTACGAAAACAAATTTACCAAACCCCTGTTTTGTTTTTATAACATGATAACTAGCAACTTGAATTAATTAATATTTAACAGCTAGCCTAAAAAAGCTTTAGCACAATAATATTGATTAACAATAGTGTTTTATTATATATCACGTTATTTAACACCAAAATAAACAAAATAACTATCAAAAGTTAAATTTAATAAAAAATTAATAGTATTTTTGAAATAACTAATTCAAAATTTTTAAAAATGAAACTAAAGTTCAATGGATTCTTAGTACTCCTAGTAGTACTTGTGGCGCAACTAACTTTTGCGCAAGAGAGATCTGTTTCAGGAATTGTTTCCGACAATGCAGGTATGCCATTACCAGGTGTGAGTGTATTAGTAAAAGGAACAAAGAACGGAACACAATCAGATTTTGATGGAAAATATTCTATCAAAGCAACACCAAGTGATATCTTAGTGTTTAGCTATGTAGGTATGAGGTCTACAGAAAAAAGCGCAAGTACTTCATTAGTAAATGCAAAACTTTCTAGTGATGCAACACAATTAGAAAGCGTAGTTGTAACAGCAATGGGCATTAAGAGAGAAAAAAAATCTCTTGGATACTCTACTCAAAAAGTTGACGGAAGCGAACTAATCAAAACACCTACAACAAACTTTGCCAACAGTCTCTCAGGCAAAGTGGCTGGTTTACAAGTAAAAGTTAGCGGAAACATGGGAGGTTCTACAAACGTCGTGATTAGAGGTTTTAAATCTATCAACGGGAACAATCAAGCCTTATTCGTTATCGACGGAATTCCTGTTGACAATTCGAATACAAATAGTAGTTCACAACAAACTGCACGTGGCGGATATGATTATGGTAACGCTGCAGCAGATATAAACCCTGCCGACGTTGAATCCATAAACGTACTTAAAGGAGCTGCAGCTACTGCATTATATGGCTCAAGAGCCGCCAATGGTGCTATTATGATTACAACTAAAAAAGGTAAAAACAACCAAAAAGGATTAGGAGTATCTTTTGATTCGAGTGTAAGCATTGGAACAATTGACAAATCAACTTTTGTAAAATACCAAAACCAATATGGACAAGGATATTTCCCTAGTTTTAGAGGTGGTGGTGACATAAATGGAGATGGAATTAGCGATGCTGGTTCAATTGTTAGAACAAATCATGATGCATCTTATGGACCTGCTTATGATTCATCTAAATTAGTTTATGGTTGGGACTCATTCGTGCCTGAATCTCCTTATTACAAAACGGCAAAAGTATGGAAAAAAGCAGAAAATGGACCAATTACTTTTTTTGAAAACCCTATTGCAAATACAAATACACTTTCTTTCAGCGGAGGTAATGACAATGGTAATTTTAATATTTCGTATACAAACTTAGCTGCGACGGGAATCTTACCGAATAGCCATCAAAACAAAAACTCTTTCTTAGGGAATGCAAGTTACAAACTAAATGATAAGTTAAGTGTAAACTTCTTAGCTAATTATATCAACACTAAAACTATTGGAAGAAATAATACTGGTTATGGAGCAAACATTATTACAGGATTCAGACAATGGTGGGCAACAAGTACTGACCTAAAAGAACAAAAGGATATTTATCTAGCTACTGGAAAGAATTATACTTGGAATCCAAATAGCTCAACAAATATAACACCTGCATATTGGAATAATCCATATTTTGAAAGATATGAGAATGCTCAAAATGACAGCAGAAATAGATTTTTGGGTAATGCTGGATTGAACTACAAACTAACAACTTGGCTAGATGCAACAGCTAGGGTATCAGCAGACACATATTCTGAAATTCAAGAAGAAAAAAGAGCAAACGGTTCATACGCAGGTGATGAATTTGGTGTAACACAAGAAAGTGTAGGTTCAGGATACCAAAGATTTAATAAGGATTTTTCGGAATTCAATTATGACTTAATGTTAAATTTCAATAAAAACCTAACTGAAAAATTAGTATTAAAAGGAGTTCTTGGCACTAACATCAGAAAGCAAAAAGTAAACACTATTGTAGCATCAACTGCAGGAGGTTTATATGTTCCAAATCTTTTCGCGCTTACAAATTCAGTAAATACCATTCAAAAACCTTTAGAAACAGAAATTAACAGAGGTGTAAATGGGTACTATATTAGTGCTTCATTAGGATATGATGATTATTTATTCTTGGATGCTACTTTAAGAAGAGACGTGTCATCTACATTACCAGACACAAATAACTCTTATTACTACCCATCTGTATCGTCTAGTTTCTTATTTTCTAACTTGATGAAAGTAGATTGGATTAATTCAGGAAAAATAAGAATTGGTTATGCTGAAGTAGGAAATGATGCCCCTTTTGCAAAAACTCAGGATTACTACATAGCAGAATCACCTTTTGGAACACCTCTATATTCAGTTAATTCAACAAAAAACAATACTAATCTTAAGCCCGAAAGAACAAATAGTTGGGAAGCAGGACTAGAAATGCAATTTTTTAATAGAAGAGTTGGATTTGATTTGTCATTATACAAAACAAATACTTTAGACCAAATTGTAGATTTACCAGTATCCGAGGCCACTGGTTATTCAAAACTTTATAAAAATGTTGGAAATATTGAGAACAAAGGAATGGAACTAACTTTGGACTTGTTACCCATTCAAACCGAGGATTTCAAATGGGACATAACGGTAAACTGGTCTAAAAACAAAAATAAAGTCATAGCACTAGATGAAGGAATCAGTAATTATCAATTGGGAAGCTTCCAAGGTGGTGTTTCTATAAATGCAACCGTTGGACAAACCTATGGAACAATACAAGGTACAGACTATGTTTATTTAAATGGCCAAAGAATCGTAGATGCAGCAACCGGCAAATATCAAATTACATCTACTAATGATAATGTTTTAGGTTCCTTCGTTCCTGATTGGAATGGTGGAATCAATAATAAATTTTCATATAAAAACTTCACTTTTAGCTTCTTAATTGACGTGCAAAATGGAGGAAGTATATTCTCATTAGACAGATGGTACGGTGAAGGTTCAGGATTATATTCGAACACTGTTTTCACAAACGACTTAGGAAATCCTGTAAGAAATACAATTGCTGATGGTGGTGGATTAATTCTTCCTGGTGTTTACTCTGACGGAACAGTAAACACTACTCGTTTGAGTGTAAATGATGGAACAGATGGTTCTTTTGGTTATTTAGGTTCTGCAACCAAAGATTATGTGTATGACGCTTCTTATGTAAAACTGCGTGAGATAACTTTAGGCTACAACTTTCCTAAAAAAATGATAGGAAAAGTATTCCAAGAATTATACTTTGGGTTTTCAGGGTCAAACCTATGGATAATCGACAAGAATTTACCAGATGCTGACCCAGAGGCTGGATTAAGCTCAGGTAACATGCAAGGTTACCAATCAGGGGTTTTACCTACAACTCGTAACTTTGCTTTCAACTTAAAAGCTAAATTTTAAAAAAAAACAAATGAAAAAGATACTAATATTAATAGGAATATTGTCTATCACTTTTGGATGTACGGATGACAACCTTACAAGCATGAACGTGGACACTAAAAATCCAACCGCTGTTCCCGCAGGTGCACTACTTGGTAATGCAGAAAAAAACCTGATTGATCAAATGGTAAATACAAATGTTAACAGCAACGTCTTTAGACTATTTGTTCAACAATGGACCGAAACAACTTACCTAGACGAATCTAGATATGACATATTGCAAAGAAATGTACCAGACAATCACTGGAGAACACTTTACAGAGATGTATTGAGAGACCTTAAAGAAGCTTCGGCAATTGTTAGTGTAGAACCTTTAAACGCAGACCCTTCGAAAGCGGCAATAGAACTAAAAGTAAAAAACAATAAACTAGCTATAATTGAACTTTTAAACGTTTACACTTATAGCGTTTTAGTTGATACTTTTGGAAACATTCCATATACACAAGCATTACAATCAGATAAGTTTCCATCACCAACTTATGATGATGCACAAACTATTTATGCCGACTTATTCATTAGGTTAGACGCTGCTCTTCTTAAATTAGATTCTGCTAATAAAAGTTTTGGCGATCAAGATTTTATTTACCAAGGAAATGTTGCCAAATGGGAAAAATTTGCTAATTCTCTTAAATTAAAAATGGCAATTACAGTTGCAGATGTTGCTGAATTAAATCCAAAATCAAAAGCAGAAGCCGCTATTGCCGCAGGTGTATTTACAGCAAGTACAGACAATGCTACATTACAATATTTAGAAACAAGTCCAAATACAAATCCTTTGTATGAAGATTTAGTTATCAGCGGTAGATACGATTTCGTAGCTGCAGATACTTTTGTTGATAGACTAAATACTTTAAACGATCCAAGGAGACAATATTTCTATATTGATATTGAGGGAGTTTATATTGGTTGTCCTTATGCAGAAGGAGGTGATTTTGAGAATTTCTCATCAGCAGGAGACCCAACAGGCGGACCAACTACAAGACTACTTGAACCAACTTTAGAAGGAATACTTTTAGATTATACTGAAGTACAATTTTACTTGGCCGAAGCTACTGAAAGAGGATACACAACAGGTGGAACTGCTAAATCATTTTATGACAATGCAGTTACTTCGTCAATTGTTTATTGGGGAGGTACAGTATCTGATGCTACAACTTACTTAACAAATGACGCTCCTTATACGGGTGGTGTTAACTGGAAAAAAGAAATTGGAACTCAAGCATCTATTGCGTTCTATAATCGAGGGTTTGAAGCATGGACTTCATACAGAAAATTAGATTTCCCTGTATTGGATGCTCCTGCAAATGCTGCAACTGCAGCTGAAGGAGTAGTTCCAAGACGTTTTACATATCCTGTAAACGAACAAACTTTAAACAAAGCAAACTATAGTACAGCTGCAACTGCTATTGGTGGAGACAAATTAAAAACTAAATTATTTTGGGATAAAAACTAATAATTACTATAATTATATTTCAAAACCACCAGCCCAGCTGGTGGTTTTTTTTATACAAACCTTTTACTTAACTTTGCGCCATGGAAAAAGAACATCAAATATTTGGGATTAGAGCAATAATTGAAGCCATACAAGCGGGCGCAACAGTAGATAAAGTTTATATTCAGAAGGAGGCAAGTAGCGAACTGATGAAAGACTTGATGAAAGTGATGAAACGTGGTAATATCAATTTCTCTTATGTTCCTGTTGAAAAACTAAACCGACTGACTCCCAATAATCACCAAGGCGCAGTTGCGACTATCTCTCCTATTTCCTTTTTTGATTTGGAAAGCTTAATTGAAACTGTTATTGATAACGGTAAGAAACCGTTGTTTTTAATTTTAGATCAAATATCAGATGCGCGTAATTTTGGTGCTATTATCAGAACAGCAGAATGTACGGGTGTAAATGGAATTATTGTTCAGAAAGCAGGATCTGCTCCTGTGAATGGAGATACTGTAAAAACTTCTGCAGGTGCGGTATTTAATATTCCGATTTGCAAGGTAGAACATATTAAAGATGCAATCTTTCTTTTGCAAGCCAGCGGAATCAAAACTGTTGCTGCTACCGAAAAAACAGATCAAAACATATACGATATTTCTTTGAATGAACCTGTGGCAATTATTATGGGATCTGAAGATCGAGGTGTAAATCCCTCAGTACTAAAAATAGTTGACGAGAAGGCTAAATTACCAATGTTTGGAACAATAGGCTCTCTAAACGTTTCTGTGGCTTGTGGCGCGTTTTTATACGAAGCAGTTCGTCAGAGATCATAGACTTCTTAGATTTTTAGATTAAAAAAATGAATCAAGACTCCAGTTTTGATTCATTTTTTTCGTTTATATCTTCTTTGTTTTCAATAAAATCATAAACTACATTTGAATTCGACAGAAAAAAAGGATTGATTTCAGAGGGAGTTTCATCAATAATCTCAGGTTTTGGCGGATTGACAAAATTGCCGTTTTCATCAAAGCGCTGCATGAATTTATCTTCTGAAGGGTCGTAATCTGGACATTCCCAATCGTATTTCACTACTTTTTTGAATTCTGCCTTTTTGTATAAAAAAGTGAGCACAAAGCCTGCTATTAAACCAGACAAATGCCCTTCCCAAGAAATGGTTTCATCAACTTTAGGAAAAACATACCAAACCGTTCCACCATAGAGCACTACAACCGTGAGAGACAAAGCTACCAATCGATAATATTGGGTTTGGATCCCTTTGAAAAAAATAAAAGAAACCAATACATAAATTAAACTACTGGCGCCAATATGGTAATTTTCTCTTCCGATAATCCAAGTCAGTGTTCCTGAAATTAAAATTCCATATACTATTATTCCTAATGCTTCTTGACTATAAAAAAAGAACAAAGCTGCCAATAGCACTAGTAATGGAATCGAATTATTATAAAGATGTTCAATATTGGAATGAATAAATGGACTGAAAACAATCCCTTGCATTCCCGAAAAAGTCCTTGGTAAAATTCCGTTATCGTCGAAATCAAAACCAAAACGAATTTCCAACCAGTAAATAAACCACAGGAATAACACAAAAAAAAGTGGCACTCCTATAACGGCATTGGTAAATTTAAAATGATTTTCTTCCATTATTTAGACCTCTTGGATTGTTGGATTTCTTAGATTATTAGACCCTACAGATTGCTATTCTCTTAAACAATTGATTTTTAAAAAATAAAGCAAAAATGTATCCAAAAGCAATTTAGTGCTATTTTGTCATATAAAATAAAATTCATTATGAAAACGGCTGCTCTAGCCCAGATGGAAACGGCATCCTTTTCTTAAGGTGATTTTTCTTCACCTTAAGAAAAGATACAGTGGACAGCTGGAAATAGCTCCTGAAAAATATACTTATAAAAACTGAAAATTGTGTAATTTTGCAACATGGAAGCACCACTCGCAGAACGCATACGCCCACAAAAACTAGAAGATTATATCAGTCAATCGCATTTAGTAGGACCCAACGGCTCGTTGACACAACAAATTGCAAAAGGGATTATTCCGTCGTTAATTTTCTGGGGTCCTCCAGGAACGGGCAAAACTACTTTGGCACAAATTATTGCTCAGGAGTCTAAACGTCCTTTTTATATCTTAAGCGCGATTAACTCTGGCGTGAAGGACATTCGGGATGTAATTGAAAAAGCAAAACAAAGTGGCGGCTTATTTACAACCAAAAACCCTATTTTGTTTATTGATGAAATTCATCGTTTTAGCAAATCGCAACAAGATTCATTGTTGGCTGCTGTCGAGAAAGGCTGGATTACGCTTATAGGCGCTACTACCGAAAATCCCAGTTTTGAAGTGATACCCGCTTTGTTGTCTCGCTGTCAGGTATATATTCTAAATGCATTTACCAAAGCAGATCTCGAACATTTACTGCAAAGAGCTATGAAAACAGATGCTCATTTGGCTTCAAAAAAGATTGAATTGCGAGAAACGGAAGCATTATTGCGACTTTCGGGAGGTGATGGGCGTAAGCTATTGAATATTTTTGAACTAGTCGTAAACGCTTCGGCTGAAGACGAAGTTTTGATTACCAATGATCGTGTTTTTGAATTGGCTCAACAAAATACCGTTTTGTATGACAAAAGTGGTGAACAACATTATGACATTGTTTCGGCTTTTATAAAATCGATTCGAGGAAGTGATCCCAATGGTGCAGTTTATTGGTTGGCACGAATGATTGAAGGTGGCGAGGATGTAAAATTTATTGCCCGAAGAATGCTGATTTTATCTAGTGAAGATATTGGTAATGCCAATCCAACTGCTTTTATCATGGCCAATAATGCTTTTCAGGCCGTTTCTACTATTGGTTATCCCGAAAGCCGAATTATTTTGAGTCAATGCGCTATTTATCTTGCCACATCTCCCAAAAGCAATGCTTCGTATTTGGCGATTGGAATGGCTCAACAATTAGTAAAACAAACTGGAGATTTACCTGTACCTATTCATTTGCGCAATGCTCCAACCAAGTTAATGAAGGAATTGGGATATGGCGAAGACTATAAATACTCTCACGATTATGCCAATAATTTTGCTGAACAGGAATTTTTACCAGATTCTTTAAGCAATACCCCTATTTATATTCCCGGGACTAATTCTAGAGAAAACACAACTCGTGAATTCTTAAAAAATCGTTGGAAAGATAAATACGGGTACTAGCTTTTATATTTTAAAATATTAATAACAAAATCAATTAAAACTTCACGGTAATTTTCTCTGACATTAAAGTGTCTTTTTCATAATATTCAAAAAACCATTGATTATCTTTAAGAATCATAACTCCTTGTGTATTTTCTTTGGAAGCTATATAAATCGATGGGTTTGTGGTTTTATAGGCTTTCAAAACTACTTTTGGAGTAGTATCCACTAATTGAAATCCGTTTTTGATAGGCTGTGCAAATAATACTGTCCCGTCTGGTTCTGCACTGGTATTTGGTATATTTACAGCTACAGCAGCAACAGGTACAATTGTTGGAGTGACCATTTCAGATTTTTGATTATTCGCAGAACCATTGTATTTGTATTGCAATGCATAAACAGACTCAAAGGCTTGATTTAATGCTTCTTTATAAGCTAATTCAAAATCTTTCTCTCTACTTTTTCCAATTTCTGATTTGAAAATAACCTTTCCGCTACAATCTTTAAAAGTAACAAAAAGCTTAGTTACCATAAATCCGCTATCTTTAGATACATCTAAATACAAAAGACTACATCTATCATTATATTGATTTGGAATAACTTCATTGGAATAAAAAGCAACAAAACCAGCTTTTTGCAAATCGAATTTGGTCAATGTTTGGAGTCGATACTGATTTTCAACTTTAAGAAAATCATATCTTACCGGAATAATAACTGCTGCATAATCATTTACCGATTGAGAAAAAGAAAAACTTGAAACGAATATTAACAATAATAGGATTTTAGTTTTCATAATTTATAAATATTTTTTTAGTTCTAATAAATGTGTTACTTGTTTGATATTTTTTTCTACTTTAATTTTTTTGTCATTAAAAAAAATGGCGTCCAATCCTGAATCTAGCGCTCCTTGAACATCGGCTTCCAGACAATCTCCAATCATAATACTATTTTCTTTTTTGGCTTGAGCCAAATTAAGAGCATATTCAAAAATAATAGGATTTGGTTTCTTAACACCAGCCATCTCTGAATTGGTTATCGTTTTGAAAAAACCTGCAATATTTGAATTGTTGATTTTTTTGTATTGCACATCGGCAAAGCCATTGGTAATGATATGCAATTTATATTTTTTTTCAAGATATTCCAGCACTTCGATTGTTCCGTCGAACAAACAGTTGTTTTCGGGCAGCAATTGAATATAATCATGAGCAATACTCTCTATTTGATCGTCAGAAACAAAATATTCCATTGCATCAAAAGTATGTTTGAGACGATTATACCTTAATTCGGCATGCGTAATCTTATCATATTGATATAATTTCCAACAGGCTTGATTGATAGGAACGTACTTTTCGATAAAATCATTTATTTGAATTGAAGGATGATCTTTTTTGAAAATTGTCTCAAAAGCTAATTCTGAATTGACATCAAAATCCCAAAGTGTATGATCTAAGTCAAAAAATATATCCGTTATTTTAGTGGAAAACATGTAATGATACTATTTAAAAATTCGTTTATCAAAAGGAAAATCAGCTTGTTCCGTAATTTTAATTTTATAAAAATCTGTATGATAGGGATTAATCAAAAAATTAAAATCTCCTTTGACTACTGCTGAAGGTACTTTCAGGACACAAGCCTCATTTCTCTTTATAAAATCATCACCCAAAAGAGGTGTTTCAAAGGTACAAGGAAAAACATTCCAATCTATATTTACTTTATCAAGATCTAAAATATCAATGAAAACAGCATCTGGAATATCAATTGTCAACATTACAAAATCATTTGGTAAAGTTGCCAATGAAAGATGAACTAAAACTTCTGCCATAGCCAAAGCCCTATTTTGGGCACAATAAATGATCTCTGTCCCTTTTGAATTCCAGCGTGCTCCCGAAATTGAAGCTCCCTTTCCGGACAATTCAATAGGATATTTTTTGCGTGCTAATCGAAAGACTTCCATTACACAAAAATCCCTTGATCAATTTTATTCAATTCATTCACCACCATTTCTTTACCATAAGAATCTCTGAGCAATTCTATAGGTTGTAGATTTCCAAGAGCGAAGGACGGCGTATTAAGCCATAAATAAAACTGTGTTTCGGTATCAAAAACGGCATTTCCTAAAGAAGTTACTTCAGCCAATTCTAATATTTTTTCGGATTGTAACGGTTTGAAAATAAAATCTTCTTTGATTTTATTTCTTTGAAGTGATTTTGTTGAAATTCCTAAAAAAGAAGCCCAATCCTCTTCGTTAAAAGGAGTTATTTCCTTAATTAAATTAAAAAGTTCATACGGAATTCCTTCGCGAATAGCATGAATAATTAACATTCTATTCTTCAAAAATTCATCGTAAGTAATATTCTTATTCAGAAGCTTATACCCTCTCTCCTGCTCTACTCTATTGACTAACACTCTAACAGCTTTATCAATTGCTCCTCTTGGTTTTAACTTTATTGCTTCCATAAAAAATACATTTGTCTACAAATATAAGACAAATGTCTGCATTAGACAAATTCTTTAAAATATTCCTTCATCTACAAAACTATAATAACCCGTTTCTGTAATGATTATATGGTCTAAAACAGGAATGTCTAATTGTTGTCCGGCAGTTTTAATCTTTTTGGTTATTTGAATATCGGCATCACTAGCTTGCAATTTTCCGGAAGGGTGATTGTGTACCAAAATGATCGAAGTCGCATTTTGTTCAAATGCCAATTTAAAAACAATTCGAATATCAACCATTGTCCCGGTCATTCCGCCTTTGCTCAATTGCGTTTTAAAAAGTATTTTATTGGAATTATTCAAAAACAAAACCCAAAATTCTTCATGACATAGCTCTCCAATTATGGGTTGCATGAGATCGAAAACCGCTTTACTAGATGTGATTTTCGTTAACTCAATTGCATCTTCACTTCTTCTTCGTCTCCCCAATTCCATTGCAGCGATTATCGAGATGGCTTTTGCCTCACCAATACCTTTAAAATTCATTAATTGTGCAATAGATAATTTGCCTAAAGCATTCAAATTATGATCAACACTAGCCAAAATACGCTTACTCAAATCCACAGCCGATTCCTTCCGACTGCCAGATCCAATTAATATTGCAATTAATTCAGCATCACTCAAAACACTTTTGCCTTTGAACATTAGTTTTTCTCTAGGTTTATCGTCTTCTGACCAATTACTGATTGGTATATTGCTTTGTTCCATTTTATCTTTTAAATCATGCTAATATAAAAATAATCTTTAATTATTTATTTATAAAATAAAAAAAATCATACAATAAAATCAACATCTAAGTTATATTGTATGATTAAAATGAAAGATGATCAACCATCTTTAAACATATAACCCAAAAAAAGACCCAAGCCATTATTGCTTAGGTCTCTAAATTATTAAATCTATAAAGTGAATATTATTCAATCAATTCTTTTACCTCATCAAAATTCAATCCTCCATAATTACCGGAACTCATCAATAATAAAGCTGAATTTTCTAGATTTAGATTAAACAAATAGTCTTTGAAATCTTTGGGATTGGTATAAATGATTAAATCTTCTCTATTGAATGCTTTTGAAATTTGCTCATAGGTTACTTCTTCCAATTGTTTGATTTTAACCGCATCTGGCGAATAGAAAACAACGGCAACATCTGCGTATTCCAATGCACCTTCGTATTCTTTTAAAAACTCGGCATTCAAACTGCTGTAGGTGTGTAATTCCAAACAAGCTACAACAGTACGATTTGGATACTGTTCTTTCACCGCTTTGGTAGTCGCGGCCACTTTACTTGGTGAATGGGCAAAATCTTTGTAAGCTACTTTGGTTTTGCTTTCGGCAATTTTTTCCAAACGTTTGGACGCCCCTTTGAAACTGGCAATCGCTTCATAAAATTCGGCCTCATCGACACCCATATTTTGACAAATCCATTTGGCTCCAGCCAAATTATTAAGGTTATGAGCTCCAAATACTTCAATAGGCATAGGGCCTTCTGGAGTTTCCAGTAATGTTACACCATCACTTACTGAATATTTTGGTGTATGATAGGCTAATTTACGTATTGGATTAGTCGCTTTTTCAGCCACACGTTTTACTTCAGCATCGTCTTCATTGTAAACTAGAATCCCTCCGTTTGTAATTTTATCAATAAAAATCTCAAATTGCTCTACATAAAAATCATAGGTAGGAAAAACATTGATATGATCCCAAGCAATTCCTGAAATCAAAGCAATATTGGGTTGGTATAAGTGAAATTTAGGCCTTCTGTCAATTGGTGAAGACAAATATTCATCACCTTCTAGAACCATAAAGTCATTTTCTTCGGTAAGATGCACCATTGTATCAAAGCCTTCTAGCTGTGCTCCTACCATATAATCGACTTCGATATTGTGATAATGCATCACGTGCAAAATCATCGAAGTTATGGTCGTTTTACCGTGAGAACCACCAATAACCACACGCGTTTTATTTTTTGATTGTTCGTATAAAAACTCTGGATAGGAGTAAATTTTAAGACCCAATTCTTGCGCTTTTAAGAGTTCTGGATTGTCTGCTTTGGCGTGCATCCCCAAGATAACGGCTTCAATATCAGCAGTTATTTTTCCAGGAAACCATCCCAACTCGGCTGGTAGAATGCCCTTTTTATCCAATCTCGATTTTGACGGTTCGAATATAGCATCATCACTTCCCGTAACTTGATATCCTTTGTTGTGTAATGCCAATGCTAGGTTGTGCATTGCGCTTCCGCCTATGGCAATGAAATGTACTAGCCCCCTAGCCCCCGAAGGGGGAACTCCTAAGTTTGTAGATTTTGTATTTGTAGATTCCATATGATTTATAAAATTTTTGTATAGTTTTTTTATTTATTAAGTTAAGAATTCCCCCTTCGGGGGTTAGGGGGGCTAGACTGATTTATTGTTTTCTATTTTTATATTCTTCCCAAAGGGCATTGGACTTTTCGGGTTGTTTCATTTTGTTTTTATACAAATCGGCCAACTTTTGGTAACACAATTTAGACCCTCCAATTAAGACAGCTCTTTTGTATTGTTGTTCGGCTTGTCCATATCTTTTAAAATATTCCTCAATATGGCCTCGGGATAAATACCCATCAACAGGAGACAATTCGCGCAACTCTGTTGAATATTTTATGGCTTTGGATTCGCTTCCGCCAACAATTCCTGGCAATTGCAGATTCAGTTCAATTAATGCCCAACGAGCATCAATATGTTTTGGATTCAAAGCAATGGCTTTTTCAAAGGAAGAACGAACTTCACCAATCATCCCCAATGCCTTGAATTTACTAACTTCCAAAGATTTCATTCCCAATGCGCCTCCATATTTGTAGTAATAATTGGCTTCTGTAGGCTTTAATGTTTTTAGTTTTTTATAATACCCAATACTTTTGTCCCAAGATTTTTCCTGACCTGCAATATCTCCTAAATACTCAATAGTTTTCAGATGATTTGGATTGCTTTTTAAATAAGTTTCAAACAAGGGCTGTGCTTGATTATAATTTCCATCAAGGAACAATTTTTCGCCTTTTTCGAAATTAGTTTGCCCTAAAATAAGTAGTGGAAATAACAAAAATATGATCAATGCCTTTTTCATTCCTCAAAAATAAGAAAATGTGGCAAGTATCATTTCGTTTTAAGTAAAAATTAGTAATTTGTACGAAAATTATTTTCGATCTAACTCGAATTACAATCCATTATGAAATCGCCATTAAAAACAATTTTGCGGAAGCAAACACTGATAAACAAAAGGCGATAACATATATGACCTATGACTAATAACTTTTACATATATGAAAAATATTTATTTAGCACTTCTTTTTATATCAACTTCATTATTTGCCCAACAATACGAAAAAGATTGGAACAAGGTCATTAAAAATGAAAATGAAGGCAAAATTAAATCAGCCAATCAAATTGTAGCTAAAATTTACAAAAAGGCGGTTTCCAAAAAAGAAGAAGTACAAATTATCAAATGTTTTTTCTATTCATCTAAGTATTTACAGGTAGTCGATGAAAATGCTCAAACCAAAATTTTAAATAATTTAAAATCCCAAATTAATCAGGCGTCAATACCATCAAAAGCAATTTTGAATTTAATTTATGGCAAATGCTTGAATGATTATAATGAAAATTATGAAGATATTGCAGTCGTAGTTGCTGATACAGTCGCACTCGAAGAAGAAAATAGTGGAGCAACAATTGACAGTTTAACAGTTAATAGCTTTAAAACCGCAGAAGACATTCTCAAAATATTCGAAAAAACATTAGAAAACGAAGCTGTTTTAAAAACTACACCTTTAACCAATTACGAAGCGATTTTTGATTTTTTTACTTTAGAAAAATTCAAAAAAGAAAATTTGTTTGATTATTTGCTAAAAGAAAACATTGCCTTTTATAAATCAAAAATAAATGAATGGCAGTTTGAATCGAAACAATTTGAAGGTCAAAAAAATATTCTTTTAGGCAATACTGATCTCTTTACAAAATTAAACCTTGATTTTATCAAAGATGAAAATGTAAAAAAAGTGCTTTCATTGTATCAAAAACTAGAAGCTGATGTATCAACTATTGAAAATAAATTAGAACGCATACTGTTTTGTTCCAACTATCTTATAAAATCAGATGAAGATTTATTCAATGCTCTAATTATCTTAGAAAAAGACACAAAAGATGCAATTCAACTTCAAAAAATTCAATTAGAAAAGGCTAATACCTACGCCAGATTGGCTTCCAAGGAAACACATCCTGATTACAACAGCAAAGCGATTGCCGAATTAGAAAGTGTTTTGACAGTTACAAATAATTCGAACGCCTACAAACTGGCGATTCAAAAAAAGGAAGAACTGTTTTCAAAAACCGTTCAAGTTGAACTTCAAAAATACATTTACAATAAAGAAAACGCCAGAGCTTTTATTCGATATAAAAACACGAACAATGTAACGATTTCCTTTTATAAAATAAATTACAGCAAAATTGCCGAATTCCACAACAAACCTAACAAAAGGGATAGTTTGGCAACACAAATTACAACCCACAAAAAGCCATTAATCACAAAAAATTATTCCCTTATTGACAAAAAAGACTGTTTTGAATACACCACCGAAATCCTTTTGCCACAACTGGAGACAGGCAGTTATTTGGTCTATTTTGAAAGCGAAACCGATTCCAAAGACAAAAAAGGATTTGGCTACGAAACCATCACAGTTTCGAATATTTCAGTTTTGGCAAATTCAAAAGGAGGTACCGAATACTACAGTGTGCTAAACAGGAAAACGGGTAAACCAATTGAGAATGTTTCTTTAAAATCAAGTTATTTCGAGATGAAAACCAATCCGGATGGCTTAGCAATCTATGAACCAAAAGAAAACAAAAACAGCTATTACAATTCTTATCCCATTTTACTAACAACCGCGAACGACACCATTTTAATCGATAAAAATTATCTTGCCTATAGTGCTGATTATTCTGGAAATGACGAAGAAAAAAACTTTAAAGGCAAGATAGAATTTTACTTAGACCGAGCCATCTATCGCCCTGGACAGACCGTTTATTACAAAGGAATTGCCATTCAAAAAAAGAAAAACCAATCAAGTGTTGTTCCCAATACTTCTTTCAAAATAACCATTCAAGATCCTAATTACACCAACTTTAAAGAATTTGAAGTTACCACAAATGAATTTGGTTCCTTTTCTGGTGAATTTATTTTACCAAAAACGGGCTTGACAGGAAATTTTAGAATTGAAGCAGAAGAACCTGTAGATTACAAAAAAAATACTTCTTATGACAAAACAAAAGACGAACATTCATTTTGGGATAACGTAGATTTTGAAGACTCCTCCACTTATTTTAAAGTAGAGGAATACAAGCGTCCAAAGTTTGAAGTGACTTTTGAACCTAAAAAAGAAAAATTCCAGGTGAATCAATCGGTTACCGTAAAAGGAACTGCCAAAGCATTTGCAGGAAGCACTATTTCGGATGCCAAAGTAACTTATACGATAACTCGTTTTACGAATTCTTTCAGAAATTATTATAATAACGAGCCCGAAGAAATTTTAATTAGTAGCGAAACCAAAACAGATGCTTCTGGTAAATTTGTGATTGATTTCATTGCAAAACCTTCTAAAAATGCAAGTAAGGAACAACTTCCTGTTTTCAATTATCGAATAAACGCAAGCGTTACCGATATCAATGGAGAAACGCATACTGCAGTAACAACTATTAAAGTGGGCTATCACGATTTGGTACTGAATGCAGCTGTTGCAAATAGCATTGAGACAAAAAACAAAAATAAAATCACTCTGAACAGCACCAATTTGAATGGTGAATTCAAAGCCATAAAAGGAGAAATCAAATTGTATTTTGTAAGTCCGTTTCCAAATAAATTCAAATCTAGAGTTTTCCAACAACCTGAAATTAGTACTATTGCCGATGCCGATTTTGAAAAATTATTTCCTTACGAAATTAATCACTCTGAAACTTCCAAAAAGCCAACAGAAACCTTGATGTTTTCTAAAAAAATAGATACCGAAAAAGACAAAAATCTTGCACTCGATTTCATTACTGATTATCAATCTGGAAATTATAAAGTTGTGTTTTCTGCAAAAGATAATTTTGAAAATCCTATTGAAACTGTTTCTAATTTTTCAATTATACAAAGCAAAGACAAATACAGCCCGAATAAATTATTCACTGTTGAGCAAATCAATAAAGACCCGAAGAAAGATGGCTTTGTTTTCGTTAAGATCCTATCAACATTGGACACGTTACATATTCATACTATTGCCAACTATAAAAACAATACTTTTTATGAAAAAAATATTGTTTTAGAAAACCATCAAGCTACAATTACTATTCCACTTCAAAAGGATTTCGAAAAGTCTTTAAAAATTGGTTTTGAAAGTATTTTTGAAAATCAAGCTTTCAATGACCAATTAGAAGTAGTATTAAAATTTGAGGAACCCAAGATGGATTTTTTGGTCGAAAGTTTAAGAAACAAAATCCAGCCTGGGAGCAATGAAAATTGGTCATTCAAATTGAATGCCTCCAATACCAAATCGGAAGCCGAAATTTTGGCATCCATGTATGACAGCTCTTTAGACCAGTTTACCAAAACGGAATGGGGTGCATTAAACTTTAATGACTATAATAACAATAATGTGTATTTCAGAACAAGTTTAGGATTTGATAAAACCCACACTTACATCCGTAGTTTAAATTCACGCGGGACACGAATACACCTTAACAATGAAGACACTAACTTAATGTGGTTTGGTTTTGATTTTAATACAAAAAATCCAGAATTCAATAACATAGAATATAAAAATCAACTTAACAAGAAAGCAAAAAAACCAAAAGATGCAAAACTAATTTATGGTTATATTTTAGATTCGAAATCAGAAGCATTACCTGGAGTTTCTATAATAGTAAAAGGTAGTACTAGAGGAACTCAAACCGATTTTGACGGCTATTATGAAATTGATGTAGCTAAAGATGAAGAATTGGTATTCACGTATATTGGATTTGAAGGTCAAACGCAAATTGTAGGAGATGATAAAAATATGGATATCGTTTTACATGAAAGCTCTAATAGTTTGCAAGAAGTTGTAGTAGTTGGATATGGCACAATGAAAAAAGCTTCACTTACTGGAGCAGTTACAACAGTTGCAGAAGACAACTCTGTCTATAGCCTTGCATCTATTGAAAAAGAACAAACAGGAAGTAAATCAGATATCAAGATTAGAGGTTATACTTCAGTAAACGGAGCAAAACCTTTGTATATTATAGATGGAGAAATTGCCTCTGAAGAAGCCATTAAAAATTTAAATCCTGCAGACATTCTTTCTATAGATGTTTTAAAAGAAGATAAAGCAAAGGCTCTATACGGAGAAAAAGGCAAAAACGGAGCTATCATCATCACAACCAAAAAATCATTAGAAGCCTTAACACAAGTAAAGGCAAGAAAAAATCTATCTGAAACTGCTTTCTTTTTCCCAAATCTAAAAACAGATTCAAAAGGAAAAGTGAGTTTTGGTTTTACTTCTCCCGAAGCTTTGACAGCTTGGAAACTTCGTTTATTGGCACATAATAAAGATGGCGTAACAGGATATCTCGAAAAAAGTGTCATTACCCAAAAAGAACTAATGGTAATGCCTAACTTCCCTCGTTTTTTTAGAGAAAAAGACACTATCGTTATTAGTGCCAAAATCTCAAATATTACCAATGGAGCGAAAACAGGAATTGCAATTTTACAACTTTTTGATGCAACTACTATGCAACCTATAGATGCAAAAATGTTAAACACAAAAAATATCAAAAACTTTACTATTGGCGCATTTGGAAATACAACTGCCAATTGGACAATTACTATTCCAGAAGGACTGCAAGGCGTTCAATATAAAATTTTGGCAAAAGCTGGAAATTTCTCTGATGGAGAAGAAAACATCTTGCCCGTTTTGACAAACAATATGTTGGTTACCGAAAGTATTCCGATTTGGGTGCGAGAAAATTCAAGGAAAGAATACACGTTTGAGAATTTAAAAAACAATACTTCCTCTACTTTAAGAAATCATCTGTTTACGCTGGAATACTCTTCCAATCCATCTTGGATAGCGATTCAGTCCCTACCTTATTTAATGGAATATGAACACGAATGTGCCGAACAAACCTTCGCCAGATTTTATGCCAATGCTTTGGCTTCGGAAATTATCTCCAGCAATCCAAAAATCGCTACCATTTTTGAAACTTGGAGAAAAAATGGAAAATTGAATTCTAAACTGGAAGAAAATGAGGAACTAAAATCCATTATTCTTGCCGAAACACCTTGGCTAAACGATGCCCAAAGTGAAGACGAAAAGAAAAACAATCTAGCCTTGCTTTTTGATTTGGAAAAAATGAAAACTTCGCAACTAACAGCTTTCGACAAATTAAAACAAAAGCAAAAACCTTCTGGCGGATTTGCTTGGTTTGACGGAAGTGACGAAAACGAATACATCACAAGACATATTTTGGCTGGATTAGGGCATTTGGCAAAATTAAATGCTGATGATGCAACTCTTGAAAAAATAGACGAAATTTCCGAAAAAGGAATTCCGTTTATTGATAGAAAGTTTTTAGAATATCATAAAGCTAGAACCAAAAACGGGAAAGCGACAGACAAATTAATTTGGCTAAATCCCAATTCTGATTTGCATTATCTCTATACCCGCAGTTTTTATTTGAAAGATTATCCCCTTTCCGATACTTTAGAGAAAATAACCAAACGCTATCTAGAAACTGCCAAAGAAAACTGGCTAAACTATTCTTTGTATGAAAAAGGGATGACAGCTTTGGTATTGAATCGTTTTGGAGAAACATCATCTGCCAAAAAAATAATAGAAAGTCTAAAAGAAACCGCTTCAAACAACGAAGATTGGGGAATGTATTGGATTGCTAACAAATCGGGTTGGTATTGGTATCAAGCCCCTATTGAAACTCAAGCTTTATTAATTGAAGCTTTTGCAGAAGTGGATAATGACACTAAATCTGTCGATGCTATGAAAGTATGGTTACTCAAAAACAAGCAAACCAAAAACTGGCCAACCACAAAATCCACCACCGAAGCCGTGTATGCGTTACTGATGCAAGGCTCTAATTGGTTGAGTGAAAAAGACAATACAACTTTCCAAATTGGGGAGCAGAAAATAATGAGCAAAAAACTGTCCGAAAATGATAAAGAAGCCGAGACAGGCTACATCAAACTCAATTGGAAAGCCGATGAAATCAAAAAAGATATGGCCACAATAACTATTACTAATAAATCGAAAGTACCCGGTTACGGAGGAGTTTATTGGCAATACTTTGAAGATTTGGATAAAATAAAGAACAATACTGGAACAAATTTGTCGATAACAAAAGAATTATATCTAAAGAAAAATACCGACAAAGGCGAAGTATTACAAAAAATCACAACAAAGAATGCATTGAAAATTGGAGATTTGATTACCGTACGCTTAATTATTATATCCAAAGAAGATGTAGAATTTATTCACTTAAAAGACATGCGAGCTTCGTGTTTTGAACCTATAGATGTGCTTTCCTCCTATCAATATCAAGAAGGGTTAGGCTTTTATAAAAGCACCAAAGACGCTGCAACCCATTTCTTTTTTGACCGAATAAACAAAGGAACTTATGTACTGGAATACGACATTCGGGTAAACAACACTGGAAATTTCTCTAACGGAATTACAACTATTGAAAGTATGTATGCTCCAGAATATACCAGTCATACCAAGGGAATTCGAGTGAAAGCAATTGATTAAATAAATTACAGCAACCCTTCTCATTCCAACAACCGTCTTGTTTCAGTAACTCGACGGTTTTTTTCATATACAAATAATACTGAGAACACATTGACATAACATAACGGTCTTACTTTCGTAAAAACTAAAAATGAAAAGACGAAGAAAAATTCCACTGGTTGTTATAAGTGATGTTCATTTAGGCACTTACGGATGCCATGCCAAAGAATTACTGCAGTATTTAAAATCAATCAATCCGCAAACATTGGTTTTAAATGGAGATATTGTCGATATGTGGAGTTTCACCAAAAGCTATTTCCCAGCTGCCCACATGAATGTTTTGAGACAAATCATAAAAATGTCAAATCTAGGTACCCGCGTCATATATATAACAGGAAACCACGATGAAGCATTACGTAAATACTCCGATTTTATATTGGGAAATTTCGAGTTGCTTGACAAAGTTATTTTAGATTTAGACGGAAAAAAAACGTGGATATTTCACGGAGATGTTTTTGATTCCTCTACTCAAGGCTATGCCAAAATTTTAGCCAAACTTGGAGGGAAAGGCTATGATTTACTGATTTTAATCAACAGTCTAATTAATTGGTTTTTGGAACTTTTAGGCAAAGAAAAAAGAAGCTACTCCAAAATGATTAAGGACAGCGTGAAGAAGGCTGTTTCTTTTATCTCCAATTTTGAAACTACTGCTGCTGAAATTGCAATCCAAAAAAAATACAGTTACGTAGTTTGCGGACATATTCACAAACCTCAAATGAAGGAAATTGAAAATGAACACGGAAAAGTATTATACTTGAATAGTGGTGACTGGATAGAAAATCTTACTGCATTAGAATATAAAAAACAAAAATGGAGTCTTTATCATTATAAAAAAGAGCATTACAAAGACACCGACAGCCCAGAAGAAAAAGTGATTAATGATATTGTCAACAAAATTCTTTCCTAAAAAACCAAATTAGAAAAAATGAAAATATTTTACGCCATTCAAGCAACGGGCAACGGGCACATCAGCAGAGCCATACAATTATATCCTTATCTGCAAAAATTTGGAGAAGTTGATTTTTTTATGAGTGGCAACAATGCCAGTCTGGATGTCAATTTGCCTATAAAATTTAAAAGTGAAGGCTGTAGTTTGCATTACAGTAAATGTGGCGGTTTGGATTATTGGGATATTGCCAAAAATATTAAACCAAGGCAAATGTATAAAGATGCCGATGCTTTGCCTCTAAATAAATACGATGTGGTTATCAATGATTTTGACTCAATTACTTCCTTGGCTTGCAAAATGCAAAAAGTACATTCGATACAATTTGGGCATCAAGCCAGTTTTATATCTCCCAATACGCCCAGACCTGACAAAAAAAGCATAATGGGCGAAATGATTCTCAAACATTATGCACCATCTCCAAAAAACATTGGTTTGCATTTTGACAAATACGATGATTTTATTTATCCTCCAATCATCAAAGACGAAATCCTAAATGCCGAACCTAAAAATGCAGGACACATCACTGTTTATTTACCCTCCTTTCAAAAAGATTGTCTGGAAAAAGCTTTTAACAAGCTTCCAAATTTGAAGTTTCATTGGTTTTTAAATGATGTCCAAGCCAAACACACCATAAAAAATGTAACGTATTATCCAGTAAATCAAGACTACTTCAATAAAAGCCTGATAAAATGCGAAGGAATTATCACAGGAGGAGGATTTGAAACACCTGCCGAGGCTTTATATCTTGGAAAAAAAATACTTTCTATTCCAATCAGAAAACATTACGAACAAGAATGCAATGCGGCGGCGCTTAAAAAATTAGGTGTTCCTGTTGTTTATGATGTGGGCGATGATTTTGATTTAATAATCGAAAATTGGCTTGATTCACCCATAAAATATCCAACCATGAAAGCGAATAACATAAATGAAACACTACAGTTTTTATTTGATACGTATCACGAATAACTAAAAATAAAGAGCCGTCCCATTACAAAAATGAGACGGCTCTAAATAAAAAAAATAAATATTAACCCGTTGGGTGTAATTATTTGCAGTAAAATAAATTGATTAGATATTGGTCAAGATACTGAAATTCAGTATCTTGAAGTCGCCAAACAAACCAATATCTATGTCAAATATAGTAAAAAATTATTTTAGAGTTTTAGAAGTTATAAGTTCTTTGAATTGTAAATTAGAGAATAAATCAGATGTCGGCAGAAAACAAAAAATGTCTGATTTAGAAGTAGTTGCGTTAAGTTTGACGGCTGAATTCATGTCTATTGATAGTGAAAATTCTTTATTTAAAGAGATTAATAAGCAAGAAATACCTAATTTAATTGAGCGAAGTCAGTTCAATAAACGAAGGCGAAAATTGTTTTTCTTTTTAGAAGAAGTAAGAACAAAATTAGCATCTCGGTTTTTAGAATTTGAAGATTATTTCATCGTGGATAGTATGCCGTTGGAGATTTGCAAATTTGCACGTCATAGGAGGATTAAAATCTGTAAAAATGAGTTTGAAACAGCTCCTTCAAAAGGGTTTTGCGCTTCTCAAAACAACTGGTTTTACGGATATAAATTGCATGGAGTTTGTTCTATAAATGGAATTTTCCATTCATTGGATATTACAAAAGCAGAAGTTCATGATGTTCATTTTTTGAAAAATATAAAACAACAAATGTCTGATTGTGTAGTGCTTGGTGATAGAGGGTACTTATCTCAAAGCATTCAATTAGATTTGTTTCAAACGGTTAATATAAAATTAGAAACACCCAAAAGAGCTAATCAAAAAGATTATAAACCACAACCTTATATCTTTAGAAAATCAAGAAAAAGAATTGAAACATTATTTTCACAACTATGCGACCAGTTCAGAATTAGAAACAATTATGCAAAAACTTTTGAAGGATTTAAAACAAGAATTTTAGCAAAAATAACAGCATTAACATTGGTTCAATATGTCAATAAATTCATCTTTGATAGACCAATAAACAATATTAAAAATCAAACAATTTAATTACACCCAACGGGTTAAATATTATTAAAGCTCTCTAAATCTCTAACCTTTGTCAAAGTTTAAAACTTTGACAAAGGTACTAGACAAAATTATATGGCTTTCTTGATTTTTGATTTAATATTAAAGTTTCACCAAAACCCTAAAAAATTGCTATTATTTAATAATAGTCATTTCTTCAATGATATTATGAGCACCTGCATATTTGTCAATAATCCAAAGTACAAAACGAATATCAAGATTAATGGTGCGTTGTAATTTTTTGTCAAAAATAACATCACCCGCCATAGCTTCGATATTTCCATCAAACGCTACACCGATTAATTCTCCTTTACCATTCAATACTGGAGAACCTGAATTCCCTCCTGTGATGTCATTATCGGTTAAGAAATTTACTGGCATATATCCTGTTTTGTCTGCATATTGACCAAAATCTTTGGCT
Organism: Flavobacterium praedii; assembly: GCF_026810365.1. Lineage (NCBI taxonomy): Bacteria > Pseudomonadati > Bacteroidota > Flavobacteriia > Flavobacteriales > Flavobacteriaceae > Flavobacterium > Flavobacterium praedii. Next base: position 3,885,413 of record NZ_CP113948.1, on the reverse strand, counting down.
TTGTTCAGTTCTAATAAACGTGCTGGCAAATCAAATTCAGCATCTCCTGCTTTATACTTATTGACCATACCAGTCATAGTTGTATAATTATTCACTTTGGCATCATTGCGTTTATCAGCAGGCAAAGAACGCACTTTTCCGTATGTCAATCGTAATGTTGAGTTGGCATCAGGATATTGAATGGTATTCAATTTAGATTCTCTTAAACCTTCTACTAAATTGCGGTATGCGATAGCAAAATCATCATCCGCTTTTAATTGATCAGCTGTTTTAGCTCTAATTTTTGTAATCAAATCATTTGAAATCTCATACAAAGGATCCACAACAATCATCCCTGGTTTTGGATCTTTCATAAAGGCTTCAACTGTTTCTTTAGTTGCAAAAATACTTCCAGAGATTGCTTTATCTACATCGGTTGTAAAATCACCATTATTAGTAGTTTTCATTTTTTCAATAACTGGAGCTAATCCATATTCTGAAGCTTTTGCTGCATATAAATTTAACTGAGCCGTTAAAACTTCTTTTTCCAAAGGAGCATAAAACTCACCATAGTAGTTTTCGATCAAACTATTAATCTTTGGGAGCAATTCGGATCTTTTTGCTTCATTTTCATTATAATACCCAATCAATGCATTTCCTAAAACGGCTGGACCAGCACCATAAGTAGTAGTTCTCATTAATTGAGAAAGATAATTATCATGGCGAGATTTCAAATTTGTTTTGGCATAATAGTCATTTATGGTAGCAATAACATTTCCATATTTTGCTGCATTCTCTGGCTTATTTGCCCAAGTATTGAATTTGGTTTCTTCTTTTGATTTTGTGGCAACAGTTTGAGCTTTAGTCAACGCATCAATCATTCCTTGACGATTTTTCCAATAATTGGCAGTTGAAGCATACTTAGAAGCATATTTTAAATTTACACCTGCATCTTTACTCATATACTTCTTCATGTTATCCATTCCGGTTTTTGCGCCTTCAACCCACGCAGGATATGCATAACCAATGTTCTGAGCTATTCCTCCAGATGGCATCCAACGATTAGTTCTTCCTGGATAACCTAGAATCATTGCATAATCATTTTCTTTTAGCCCTTTGATATTTACGGGTAAATAGTGTTTTGGTTGTAATGGCACATTATCTTTAGAATACTCTGCAGGATTTCCATCTTTATCAGCATATACTCTAAACATAGAGAAATCGGCAGTGTGGCGTGGCCATTCCCAGTTATCTGTATCACCACCAAATTTCCCAAGACTTTCTGTTGGTGTCCCTACCAAACGAACGTCTTTATAATCTTGGTAAACGAAATAATAATACTCGTTTCCTTGAAAGAAAGGGCGAACAGAAACGGTGTATTTTCCTCCTTCGTTATTTTCTTTTTCGATTAAAGCAATTTCTTGTTGAATTGTTTTATTACGTTCTGCTTCGGTCATTTTATCGTTTACTTTTGATAAAATTCTTTTGGAAACGTCATCCATACGAACAAAGAAACGAACGTATAATGATTTTGGTTTTAGTTCTTCGCTTTTACTTTTAGCCCAAAATCCATTTTTTAAGTAATTTTGCTCTTCCGTTGATAACTCTGCAATAGCATCATACCCGCAGTGATGATTGGTCAATACTAAACCTTCTTTTGAAACAATTTCGGCAGTACAACCTCCATTAAATTGTACTACAGCATCTTTCAAACTGTGATGATTGATACTGTATATTTCTTCGGCTGTCAATTGCAAGCCCATTTTTTCCATATCTCTATGGTTCAATCTTTCGATAAACATCAAAAACCACATTCCTTCATCGGCTCTTACAGGAAAAGTCATTAGACACATGGTTAAGAATAATACAATTTTTTTCATAAATATATTTTTTTGATTAAATGTGTAGCGTCTTTTCAATTACTTTTTCAATAATTTGAGTCACACCACTTCACATCTGAATATTTTTTTAAGTAATGCGAATATAATCATTTTGACAATCTTATTAAAACTTTGCCAATATAAACACAATCAAGCACTACTTAATTAACCAAATTTTAAGAATTGTTCAAAACAAAAAAAAAGGCACTCCATTGCTAGAATACCTTTTTATCTTTAATTATAATAATTTTTAGTCGTTCAACATTTTCCATAATTTATCTTTCAATTCAGTCAAACCTTGTTGGGCTACCGATGAAATAAACATATACGGAATGTCTTTGAATTCAACGTCTAATTCTGTTTTCAATTCTGCTTTTAATTCATCATCGAGCATATCACACTTTGAAATGACCAACAAACGCTCTTTATCGAGCATTTCTGGATTGTATTTTGTCAATTCATTAACCAAAATATCATATTCTTCTTTGATATTTGGAGTATCTACTGGAACTAAAAACAACAAAGTCGAATTACGCTCAATATGGCGTAAGAAATAGTGACCCAATCCTTTTCCTTCGGCTGCACCTTCGATAATTCCAGGAATATCGGCAATTACAAATGATTGAAAATCTCTATAGGCTACAATTCCTAGATTTGGTTTTAAAGTCGTAAATGGATAATCTGCAATTTTTGGTTTTGCCGAAGTTAACACAGACAACAATGTTGATTTCCCTGCATTAGGAAAACCTACCAAACCTACATCTGCCAATACTTTAAGTTCCAAAATTACGTCCATTTCCACTCCTGGCAAACCCGGCTGGGAGTATCTTGGAGTTTGATTGGTGGAACTTCTAAAGTGCCAGTTTCCTAATCCTCCTTTACCTCCGCGAGAAAGAATTTGTTTCTCACCATCCTCGGTAATTTCAAAAAGGGTTTCACCAGTTTCTTTGTCTTTCACGACAGTCCCCAACGGAACTTCAATGTATTTATCATCGCCATCGGCACCAGTACTTCGATCTCCTCCTCCATCACCTCCGTGACCTGCTTTGATATGGCGCGCAAATTTCAAGTGAAATAGAGTCCAAAGTCCTTTGTTTCCTACTAGATAAACATGTCCTCCTCGTCCACCATCACCTCCGTCTGGTCCACCTTTCTCAATAAATTTTTCTCTATGCAAATGCGTAGATCCCTTTCCTCCTTTTCCTGAAGAAACATAAATTTTTACGTAATCTACAAAATTCCCTTCTGTCATATTCTTTTGTTTAAAGTTTAAAATTTAAAAGTTTAAAGTTTAGCTGATCTCCAACTAATTTTAAACACTTAAACTATTAAACCAAATTTTAACCTTTTAAGGCCTTAACCATTACTTTATCAATCTTCACGCCATCCATATCGATGACCTCTAACTCAAATTTATGCCAAATCAAAATCTCTCCTTCTTTTGGTATACGAGATAATTCGGTCATTATTAATCCGCTTACGGTGGTTACCTCGTAATCATTTATCAAATCATCCAATTCGAAATAAGTCAAGAAATCGTGTAACGAATAATGCCCGTCTACCATCCAAGTTCCGTCTTCTCTTTCGATTAATTGAAAATCATCTTTATAAAAATCGGATGCATTACCTACTAATGCTTCAAGAATATCATTCAACGTAATTACTCCTTGAAAAACGCCGTATTCATCAGAAACCAATGCATAATGAATCCCGGTATCCTTGAACTGCTCCAATGCTTTGTAAGCCGTGGTTTGTTCCATCATAAAAGGAGCTTCGGTCATAATTTCGGCCAAATTAAAACTTTCGTTTTCAAAATGAGCGAAGATATTTTTTAGATTCACAACTCCAACAATATCATCATGATTATCTCCATAAACGGGATAAATAGAATGCAATTCTTTGAGCATAAATTCCTTTACTTTATTTTTATCTGCGTGTAAAGGCAAAAGCATTACGGATTTCCTATGGGTCATCAATGAATTGATTTTTCGGTCTCCAATATGAAAAACACGTTCTACTATATCTTGTTCAATTTCTTGAACTTCACCTCCTTCGGTTCCTTCTTTGATGATGGCTTTGATCTCTTCTTCGGTTACTTTTCCATCAGCAGTAGGTTTTATTCTCAAAATATCTAATAAAAAGTCTGTCGAGTTAGTTAGCAACCATATAAAAGGAGCCGTAATTATCGAAACAACTTTCATTGGTAACGCTACTGATTTTGCAATTGCTTCTGGATGGTTTAAACCAATTCTTTTTGGCAATAACTCTCCCAAAACTAAGGAAAAAAACGTTAATACTACAACAACAATCCCAACAGCAATGGAATGTGCAAACGGAATTAAAACAGTAAATCCTTTTACAAATACTTCTACATCTGCTGTAATTTTGTCCCCGCTGTAAATACCGGTAAGTATTCCAATTAGTGTTATTCCAATTTGTACAGTTGAAAGAAACTTATTAGGCGAATTGGCCAAATCCAAAGCAATTTGCGCGCTTTTGTTTCCTTTTTTTGCTGCGGTTTCCAATCTGTTTTTTCTGGCCGAAATCAATGCGATTTCAGACATAGAGAAAACCCCATTTAAGAGTATTAGAAAAAATATTATTACTATTTCCAATGTTATATTTTTTGTTTAAAAAGTTTAAAGTTTAAGGTTTAAAGTTAGTACGACATTTCATCGCATTAACTTTAAACCTTAAACTTTCAAACAATTAATTATAATCCTTTATAAATTATCAATAACTGCTGTCAATCTTTCTGTAATTTCTTGAATAGTTCCGATTCCGTTTACAGCGTGAAATTTATTTTGTTCTTTATAATACCCCATCAATGGAGCTGTTTTTTCGTTGTACTCTTGGTAACGATTTCTAATTTTTTCTTCGTCTTGATCATCAACTCTACCGCTAGTTTTCCCTCTTTCTAATAATCTTTCTACCAAGATATTATCATCCGCTTCAAGTGCTACTGTTGCTGTTACACTTGAACCAATTGTTGGCAAAAATGCGTCCAATGCTTCAGCTTGAGCAATTGTTCGTGGGTAACCATCAAATAAAATTCCATTAGAATCCAAATGTTTGTTTACCTCATCAATAAGCATTTTGGTAGTCAACTCGTCTGGAACTAAATCTCCAGCATCCATATATACTCTTGCTTCTTTGCCTAATGGAGTGTCATTTTTCAAATTGTAACGAAAAACATCTCCGGTTGAAATGTGTGTTAATTTGTATTTTTCTTTTAAAAATTCTGCCTGAGTTCCTTTTCCTGCTCCTGGCTTACCAAATAAAACTATATTGATCATTCTTTTTTATATATGATTTTTACTCTTTTTTACTCTTTTAATTGATATACTTCTGGTAAATTCCTGCCCAAACCATCGTAATCCAAACCATAACCAACGATAAATTTATTTGGAATTCGAATGCCTATATAATCAATTTTTAAGTCTTTTTTGAAAGCATCCGGTTTAAAGAACAATGTTGCAATTTTAAAATGCTTTACATTTTGGCTTTTAAATAATTTTTTTAATTCTTCCAAGGTGTTTCCTGTATCGACAATATCTTCAATAATTACGACAGTACGCCCTGTTAGATCTTGGTTCAATCCAATTAACTGCTTTACCGATTCGGTGGATGATGTCCCCTCGTATGAAGCTAATTTAATAAAAGAAACTTCGCAAGGTTTCTTATATAATTTCAAAAAATCCGAAACTACCATAAAAGAACCATTCAAGACTCCTATAAAAATTGGTGTTTCATCAAAAAAATCATCTTCTATTTGCGCTACCATTTTCTCAATAGCAAAGTTTATCTCTTTGGCCGAAATAAACGGAACAAATTGTTTATCGTGTAGTTGTATCAAAGTTCTAAGTTTTAAAATATTTCGCAAAGATAGGGATTTCACTTTTGACAATTGTCAATTGATTTGTACTTTTAAACCAAAAACACTTACGATGACCTCTGAATTCCAAAAAAAATTAAATAATGTAACAGGACATCGGGCCAACCGACAAAAATATGCCGATGAAGTACTCCATAATCCCGAGCTTTTCCCTGAGTTAATTCGACTGTGTTTTCAAGTTTCAGACAAAAATGCTTCAAAAGCTTTTTGGATTCTAGAATTTGTTTGTTATCAAAAATTGGAATGGCTTACCACTCATTTGGATTTTTTTTGTTCCAATTTAAAAAACATAAAAGAAGAAAGTGCCATACGACCAGCAGCAAAAATTTGTCAACTTTTAGTAAATTCTCATTTTAAAAAAAAGGAGATGCCACTTTCTGAAAAAAATTTGGAAGAAATCATAGAAAGTTCTTTTGACTGGCTGATTAATGACATAAAAGTAGCTCCAAAAGCGTATTCGATGCGTACTTTATATCTATTGGGACAACATTATGATTGGATTCATCCCGAATTAAAAACCATTATCGCCAAAGATTTCTCTAATCATACTGCGGCGTATAAGGCAGTCGCCAAAGAAGTTTTGAAGAAAATAAAATAGCGTTTTACTAATCAATTAGGAAAAAGTATCTTTGTACCCGCTAGGCAATATGCCCAACAGACAAAGTAAAATTACAATCACAATGAATTATTTTTCATCTTCTTTTAAATTAGGCATCCTTGGTGGCGGACAATTAGGCAAAATGCTTTTGTTTGACACCCGAAAATTCGATATCCAAACTTATGTCCTTGATCCTAGTGATGAAGCGCCCTGCAAAATAGCGTGCAATCAATTTTTTCAAGGGGACTTGATGGATTTTGAAACGGTTTATAATTTCGGGAAGCAAGTAGATGTTTTGACTTTTGAAATTGAATTGGTCAATCTTGAAGCTTTAGAAAAATTGGAAAATGAAGGAACAAAAGTGTATCCTTCGCCAAAAACCCTGAAACTGATTCAGAACAAAGGAATTCAGAAAGAATTTTATATTCAAAATAATATACCAACAGCTCCTTTCAAACGTTATGCAACTTTAAAAGACTTGGTTGTTGATTTAGTAGATTCGAATATTGAACTTCCTTTTGTATGGAAATGTACCGAATTTGGATACGATGGGAATGGTGTAAAAGTCATCAGACAAACAGCAGATTTAGAAAATTTACCAAATGTGGAGTGTATTGCAGAAACGATGGTTCCTTTCAAAAATGAATTGGCCGTAATCGTTTGTCGCAATCCACAAGGAGAAATAAAAACGTATCCGGTTGTTGAGATGGAGTTTCATCCTGAGGCCAACCAAGTGGAATATGTAATTTGTCCTGCTCGAATTGATGATAAAGTAGCCGAAAAAGCAAGAGCAATTGCTTTGAATGTTTCACAGCAATTCAATCACGTTGGACTACTGGCCGTTGAAATGTTTCAAACCGAAGATGATGAAATCTTAGTAAACGAAGTGGCTCCTCGCCCTCATAACTCTGGTCATTACTCGATTGAAGCGAGTTATACTTCGCAATTTGAAAACCACTTGCGCGCGATTCTGGATTTACCATTGGGAAACACTGAAAGTAAAGTAGCTGGGATTATGGTTAATCTTTCTGGTGCTGAAGGATTTTCTGGAGATGTCGTTTACGAAAACATAGAGAAAATATTAGGTTGGAATGGTGTTACGCCACATATTTATGGCAAGAAACAAACGCGTCCCTTTAGAAAAATGGGTCACGTAACTATTGTCAATGAAGACATAAATATAGCTAGAAAAATAGCTGAAGATGTAAAGAATACGATAAGAGTGATATGCCCCCCAACCCCCGAAGGGGGAGTTTAAACTCTCACAAATTAAAAACCTTTAACTAAAAACCTACCCACCTCCTAGTAGGAATTCCCCCTTCGGGGGTTAGGGGGCTTATTATGAAAGTAGCCATAATTATGGGAAGCATTTCGGACATGCCTGTAATGCAAGATGCCATAGACATTTTAAAAGAATTTGATATAGCGGTAGAAGTCGATATTGTTTCGGCACACAGAACACCTGAAAAATTATTTGATTTTAGTAAAAACGCACATACTCGCGGAATTTCGGTAATTATTGCCGGAGCTGGAGGTGCGGCACATTTACCAGGTATGGTAGCCTCGATGTCTCCACTACCTGTCATCGGAGTTCCTGTAAAATCTAGCAATTCTATCGATGGTTGGGATAGCGTGTTATCTATTTTACAAATGCCTGGAGGAGTTCCCGTTGCTACTGTAGCCTTAAATGGCGCCAAAAATGCTGGAATTCTAGCGGCTCAAATTATTGGAAGTGCCAACGCAACTATTTTGGATAAAATTATTTTATACAAAGAAAGTTTAAAAGAAGCCGTTTACAAATCTTCTGCAACCTTAAATAAATAAAAAAAGCTCCTTAAAAAAAGGAGCTTTTTTGATATTGTAAACTCTAAATCTGGGGAAATTTAGTATTATCAATATAATTTTAATATTTAGTTTCTTTCGATTTGGGATCAAAAAGAGCTTTTAATTTCGAAGTAATTAATTTTTGTGTGAATTAATTACTCGACAAAAGTACATAAAAAATCGATTAAATGCACTATAATCGTAAAAATTAATGTTTTTTTCTTAATTAAAAATCGTAATTAACTAACAGCTAGTTCTTTACAATAATACAAATAAATATCATGAATATATTACTTCAAAAATTTATTACAAAACTAGACACTGCGCCATTTTCAAAAATAAGAAACGAAGATTACCTCCCTGCTTTTCAAGAAGGTATCGTTTTGGCAAAAGCCGAAATAGATTTCATTGTTAACAATCCTGAAAACCCTAATTTTCAAAATACAATTGAAGCTTTATCTTTTAGCGGAGATACTTTGGATCGAATTTCAAGTATTTTTTTTAATCTAAATTCTGCTGAAACAAGTGACGAAATGCAAAAAATAGCGCAAGACGTTTCTCCTTTGCTTTCTGAGTTTGGAAATGACGTTCGTTTGAACGCTGCTTTATTTGCCAAAGTAAAAACCGTTTATGACCAAAGAGAATCTTTAAACTTAAATCCAGAGCAAATAACGCTTTTGGACAAACAATATAAAAGTTTTTCTAGAAATGGTGCTAATTTACCTGAAAACAAAAAAAATCAGTTACGAGAAATTGACAAAGAGTTATCTAAACTGAGCTTGCAGTTTGGTGAAAATGTTTTGGCTGAAACCAATGCTTTCGAATTGCACCTTACTGATGAAAATGATTTAGCGGGTTTACCGGAAGGCACTATCGAAGCCGCTCGTTCTTTGGCGAAAGCCCAAGAAAAAGAAGGCTGGATTTTCACCTTGGATCATCCTAGTTACATTCCGTTTGTGACGTATGCAGATAATCGCGAATTGCGCAAAAAAATGGCTATTGCTTTTGGCGCCAGATGTTTTCAAAATAACGAATTTGACAATCAAGAAATTGTTTTAAAAATTGCCAAACTGCGTTTTGAAAGAGCCAATCTTTTAGGTTATAAAACTCACGCCCATTTTGTTTTGGAAGAACGCATGGCCGAAAGCCCTGAGAAAGTGCTGTCTTTTTCGAATGATTTATTGGCCAAAGCCAAACCAGCTGCACAAAAAGAATTTGATCAATTATCGGCTTTCGCCAAAGAATTAGATGGTATCGAACAGCTTGAAAAATGGGACGGTGCCTATTATTCAGAGAAATTGAAACAGCAATTATTCAATTTAGATGACGAAAAACTGAAACCTTATTTTCAATTAGAGAAAGTATTGAACGGCGCTTTTACCATTGCCGAAAAATTATACGGACTGACTTTTACCGAGGTTTTCGATATCGACAAATACCATGAAGAAGTAACTACATACGAAGTAACAGATAAAAACAACGAATTGGTCGCTGTTTTCTACGCTGATTTCTTTCCTAGAAAAGGGAAACGAAACGGTGCTTGGATGACTTCATACAAATCACAATATATAAAAGACGGCATAAACGAAAGACCACACATTTCGAATGTATGCAACTTTACAAAACCTACCGAAACCAAACCGTCACTTTTAACATTTAACGAAGTGACCACTTTATTTCACGAATTTGGTCACGGATTGCACGGAATGTTAGCCAATACCACCTACCCAAATCTTTCAGGAACATCTGTATATTGGGACTTTGTAGAATTACCAAGTCAGATTATGGAAAACTGGTGCTACGAGCCAGAAGCTTTGGCTTTGTTTGCACACCATTACGAAACTGGAGAAATTATTCCACAGGAATATGTACAAAAAATAAAAGAAAGTGCTAGTTTCCAAGAAGGTTTAGCAACGATGCGCCAATTGAGTTTTGGATTGTTGGATATGGCTTGGCACGGACAAGACCCAACCAATATTGTAGATATCAAAGCGTTTGAAACCGAGCAATTTGCTTCGACACAATTGTATCCTGATGTTAAGGAAAATGCGATGAGTACTGCCTTTTCACATATTTTTCAAGGAGGATATTCTTCAGGTTATTACAGTTACAAATGGGCCGAAGTATTAGATGCAGATGCTTTTGATTATTTCTTAGAAGAAGGGATATTTAATATGGAGGTAGCAGAGAAATTTAAAGAACATGTACTCTCAAAAGGAGGAACAGAACACCCGATGATTTTGTACAAACGATTTAGAGGACAAGAACCAAAACCAGATGCTTTGTTGAAAAGAGCGGGGTTATTATAGCCTTTTAGTTTTTAGAAATAGTAGAAACCGAAGTAGCAATGCTTCGGTTTTTTTAGTTTAAAACCTCCTCATGATTTACAATATAGAACAACGCTTCTTTTACAACATCATTTAAATTCAAACCTTTTTTAGAGGCCAAAAGAGCTGTTTTTTGATGTAATTCTTGTGAAACTCGAACATTAAAAGAACCCTTAAAAACTTTCTCGGGTGACTTATTTAAAGTTACACAAATTTCTAAATAATCAAGAACTGATTCTTGAAAAGATTTTTCTAACTCATCTACCGAACTGCCTTCAAAAGTAACCAAATCGTTTATGCCTTGAATTTTCCCAAAGAAAGTCTTGTCATCTGCTGAAAATTCTACAGTCCCGATATATCCTTTATATTCTAAATAATTTTTCATCTTTTACAATTTTAAATAGTCAATGATTATATCCAATTGATACGATTTCAACACTTTTTGTGGATGGGGTTCGTGTAAACTAATAATCTGCTTTTTAATATTCACAAATTTTCGTCGTGAGCCTCCTGTTTTTCCTTGTGCTATTTGTTCAAAACCAAAATGATGTAAAACTTTAAGGATTTCATCCCAAGTAAAATCTTTTGGTCTCGATTTTAATTTCTCTATTAATTTTTCAACTTTACTCATACAAAATTACAATTAATTTTCAATTAGCAACTAAAACTTAGTTGCAAAATTATTTGATAAAAAATACTAATAAAATATAAAATAATTCTTTCAAATAAAGTTTTAAAAATAGTCTCAGGAAATAAAATCCTATTCACCAATTAATATATTTTTAATAATACAAAAGACAAACCCACCAAACTATCGGAATACTTTCTGCCCAAAATGAAGTATAGTATTTCGTGCGCTTTTCATTGGCGAAAGCCAGAAAAAGAGTAATTACAATGCCAATAGCAATGCCAAAATTCAATTTCAAAAATTCCGTATTGATATTAAAAAGCTCCAATCCACAAAAAACAACCAACAAAACAAATCCAAGTATTTTGGTATTCTTCACTCCTATTTGTTGAGGAACGGTTCTTAAATTGGGGTTATCAAGCCGCAAATCGATAATTTCGAATATAAGAATCAAAACGAAAATCAAGATAAATCGCTGAATTGATAGTATTCCGATGCTTATTGTTGGCGCAACTGCAGCATTCAACAAAGGTAAAAATACTGTCGCTCCAACCCAGCAAAATGATACGATGTAAATCTTTACTCCTGCCCAATTTCTGGCATTTTTTTTATTTGGAAAAAATGGAAGTGTATAAAGTAATGTCAATCCTAGAAAAACCACAGCCACTATTTGAGTAATTCGTTCCAACTTAAAAAAGTAATAACCCACCATTATAAAAGCCCCAAAAGTAAACAGAGCAATCCATCTCAACTGTCTTCTCATTTTTATTTTTTTTGCTCTTGCCAATTCTTCATATTTTACAAAATTATACCCAACAACGGTACCCCAAAAAGCAAAATATCCCACTTCACTTTGTTGTGAAATGTGGAATACCATTAGGGTGATTTGTACCAATGCAAAACAAGACAAACCAACATGTATACTGCTGTTTATGTAAAATTGGAGAATACTTTTTAAAACCTTCATTAAACAAAATTAATCAATTGTTAATAAATCAGCCTATTAGTTGAAAAATCCCTATAAAATCTAGTTAAAAAAGGACTTTATTTAGAGATTAATATTTATTTTTGCACCACAAAAAAACACAACACTTTATTTCTACACTAAATAGTCTGGATTCGACTGAATTTCAAATATAAATGAATAGTTGAACAATCCCGCGTTTCCTTTAGACTTAAAAAAATAAATAATAGCAACACACAAATGAAATCGCCATGATTCATACTGTAAAATAATTATAACAGAATGGCGATACCATGTTCAAATAAAAAACAAATATTAACTACACATGAAAACAGATTCTTTTGCTTTAAGACACATTGGCCCGAGAGAAACCGACTTGCAACACATGTTGAAAACCATAGGAGTTGACTCCATTGAGCGACTGGTATATGAAACTCTTCCAGATGATATTCGTCTAAAAGCACCACTAGCTTTAGATCCGGCCATGACCGAATATGAATATTCCAATCATATCGCTCAATTGGGAAGCAAAAACAAAATGTTTCAATCGTACATTGGTTTAGGATACAATCAAGCTATCGTTCCAGCAGTTATTCAAAGAAATATTTTTGAAAACCCAGGATGGTACACCGCTTACACGCCTTACCAAGCCGAAATTGCTCAAGGTCGTCTGGAAGCTATTTTGAATTTCCAAACTATGGTAGTGGAATTGACCGGAATGGAAATCGCCAACGCTTCTTTATTGGATGAAGCTACTGCCGCTGCCGAAGCCATGGCATTACTTTTTGACGTAAGATCACGCGACCAAAAGAAAAACAATACCAATAAATTTTTCGTTTCCGAAGAAATATTACCTCAAACTTTATCGGTTTTACAAACTCGTTCTACTCCAATCGGAATAGAATTGGTTGTGGGTAACCATGAAACTTTTGATTTCTCATCCGACTTTTTCGGGGCTATCCTTCAATATCCAGGTAAATACGGTCAGGTAAATGACTATACTTCATTTATTGCAAAAGCTGCCGCAAATGAAATAAAAGTAGCCGTTGCTGCCGATATTTTGAGCTTAACAAAACTGACTCCTCCAGGAGAAATGGGAGCTGCAGTAGTGGTTGGAACAACACAACGTTTCGGAATTCCATTGGGTTATGGTGGGCCACACGCTGCTTATTTTGCTACAAAAGACGAGTACAAAAGATCTATGCCAGGAAGAATCATCGGGATAACTGTTGATACAAACGGGAATCGTGCGCTACGTATGGCTTTGCAAACTCGTGAGCAACACATCAAACGCGACAAAGCGACTTCAAATATCTGTACTGCACAGGTTTTACTTTCCGTAATGGCTGGAATGTACGCTGTATACCACGGACCAAAAGGTTTGCAATATATCGCCAACAAAGTTCACGCTTTGGCAGCAACTTTGTCTAACGAATTGGAAAAACTAGGTTTACAACAAACCAATACCGCTTTCTTTGATACTATCGTTATCAAAGCGGACGCTCAAAAAGTTCGCACTATTGCTGAACAAAATGAGGTTAACTTCTACTACATCGATGACAATACAGTTTCTATCTCTTTGAATGAAACTACAAGTATTGCCGATATCAATAAAATTGTTAGCATTTTCGCTTCCGCAAATGGTAAGCAAGCAACAGCAATAGAGGCTTTATCAGAGGCAAATCATTTTCCAGAGGATTTAAACAGAACATCATCTTTCTTACAACACGATGTTTTCAACCAATACCACTCGGAATCAGCAATGATGCGTTACATCAAAATGTTGGAGCGCAAAGATTTATCATTGAATCACTCAATGATTTCTTTGGGTTCTTGTACGATGAAATTAAACGCTGCTGCCGAAATGTTGCCATTGAGCAATGCGCTTTGGAACAACATTCACCCTTTTGCACCACTAAATCAAGCACAAGGATACCAAGAAATGTTATCTAAACTTGAACAACAATTAAACGTAATTACCGGTTTTGCTGGAACTACTTTGCAACCTAACTCAGGAGCACAAGGAGAATATGCAGGATTAATGGTTATTCGTGCGTACCACCAATCTCGTGGAGATCACCATAGAAACATTGCTTTAATTCCATCATCGGCACACGGAACCAATCCAGCATCTGCAGCCATGGCGGGTATGAAAGTAATCGTAACCAAAACTTTAGAAAACGGAAATATAGACGTAGATGATTTGCGTGAAAAAGCAATCCTTCACAAAGACAACCTTTCTTGTTTGATGGTTACTTACCCATCGACTCACGGGGTTTTTGAAAGCGCCATTATCGAAATCACACAACTAATTCACGAAAATGGTGGACAAGTTTATATGGACGGAGCCAATATGAACGCACAAGTTGGTTTGACTAACCCTGCAACCATTGGAGCTGACGTTTGTCACTTGAACCTTCACAAAACATTCGCCATCCCTCACGGAGGTGGTGGACCAGGAGTTGGACCGATTTGCGTTGCCGAACACTTAGTTCCATTTTTACCATCCAATCCAGTTATACCAACAGGAGGAGAAAATGCCATCACTGGTATTTCTGCAGCACCTTGGGGATCGGCTCTAGTTTGTTTGATCTCTTACGGTTACATCACAATGTTAGGTGCCGATGGATTGAAAGAAGCTACAGAGCACGCTATCCTGAACGCCAATTACATCAAAGAAAAATTAAACGGTCACTACGATACATTGTACTCTGGCGAAATGGGTCGTGCGGCTCACGAAATGATTTTGGAATGTCGTCCTTTCAAACAAAAAGGAATCGAAGTTACCGATATCGCAAAACGTTTGATGGATTATGGTTTCCATGCACCAACCGTTTCTTTCCCGGTGGCAGGAACCTTGATGATTGAACCAACCGAAAGTGAAAACCTAGAAGAATTAGACCGTTTTTGTGATGCTATGATTTCGATCCGTAAAGAAATCGAAGCGTCTACATTGGAAAACAAAAACAACGTACTTAAAAATTCACCTCATACATTGGCCATGCTTACTGCCGAAACTTGGGATTTCCCATACAGCAGAGAACAAGCTGCTTTCCCACTGGATTACATCGCCGAAAACAAATTCTGGCCTACAGTTCGTAGAGCCGATGACGCTTACGGAGACAGAAACCTAGTATGCAGTTGCGCACCTATTGAGGCTTATATGGAAAGCTAGATTACAGATTTTAGATTACAGATTATACAAAACCCTTTCAGCATTAAAACTGAAAGGGTTTTTCATTTTCATAAGATTGATACTAAAAATTAGGAGCAGAACTCTTCCTTTTTTTCATCACCATCACTCCTGCTGTCCGCTGTATTCCCGATTAACAAAAACTACGGCAAAAAAGCCTTGTTTTTCTAAATCGGGAGATGCCGCTTCCATCAGGGCTATTTTACCTATTTAGTTTTCATAAAACATCCTCAAACCCACGTTCTAAAATGACATCACAATTTCACACAAAATTATATATTAAATTATCGAAACTTTTTATTTAAAATTAAATGATAATTATCCTTTTAAAATAGAGAATTAACTTTATAACAAAAAACACTCACTTTGTTATTTATGACATTTCGAAGAATAAAACGCATCATTTAATAATTTTCAATAAAATATATTCAATAATTTTACAATATATTTAATATTATGCAATTATATGCATGCATACTAAATAATTTGCCCTTTATACATTTATTATAATTAATTTAGCCAAAATTTATTCTGGAAATAATCAAAATGAAAATAAAAATAACCGGTATAGGAAGCTATATTCCTGAGAAAAAGATTAGCAACACTGACTTTAGTGAACATATTTTCTTAAACGAAGATGGTTCTCCATTTGCTTATCCTAATGAAGTTGTAATAAACAAATTCAAAGGCATTACAGGTATCGAAAAAAGAAGGTACGCCGAAGATCAATACACAGCTTCAGACTTAGCCTTTTTTGCTGCTGAAAAAGCCATTAAGAACGCTGGAATCGATCCAGAAACATTGGACTATATCATTTTTGCCCACAATTTTGGTGACGTAAAATTTGGTACCTCCCAATCGGATATTATTCCAAGTTTAGCCACTAGAGTCAAGCATAAATTACAAATAAAAAACCCTAAATGTGTCGCTTATGACATTCTTTTTGGTTGCCCAGGTTGGATTGAAGGCGTATTGCAAGCCAATGCATTCATAAAATCAGGTATGGCAAAAAGATGCCTCGTTATAGGCGGCGAAACATTATCAAGAGTTGTCGATGCCCATGACAGAGATTCCATGATCTACTCTGATGGGGCTGGAGCATCGGTTATTGAAGCATCAGATGACGAAACTGGAATGTTATCCTACGAAAGTGCTACATACGCAGCAGAAGAAGCTAATTTTCTTTATTTCGGAAAATCATACAATCCAGATTTAGATCCTGATACCAAATACATCAAAATGTATGGCCGTAAAATTTATGAATTTGCCTTGAGTAAAGTTCCTGCAGCTATGAAAAGCTGTCTGGATCAAAGCGGCTTAGGAATTGATGATGTCAAAAAAATTCTTATTCACCAAGCCAACGAAAAAATGGACGAAGCTATAATTCACCGTTTTTACAAATTATACGGCAAAACTCCTCCAAAAAACATTATGCCAATGAGCATACATGAATTAGGAAATAGTAGTGTCGCAACTGTTCCAACACTTTTTGATCTTCTGATTAGAGGACAAATCGAAGACCAAGAAATCAACAAAGGAGACGTAGTCATTTTTGCATCTGTAGGAGCTGGAATGAATATCAATGCTTTTGTCTATCGCTACTAAACTAAGCTGTACGCTTATTTATTTCAAGTCCACTCACTTATATTTAGTGCAGTGGGCTTTCTTTTTTAGAAACAAAACTCAATCTCCTTTCTTTAAAAATTCACACTGCCAAAACCACTTCATTTGTCATTTCGACCAAAGGGAGAAATCACATTATGCGAGACACGAGTGCGATTCCTACTTCGATGGAATGACAAAACTGGCCTTAAAGAAAAGTCAATGAAACAAGTTTGAACAAATTTTAAATTACAAACCCCATTACAAACGGTATACGAATCAGAATCTTTATATTTGCAAACTCAAAAGCAAAAGCGATAGTTAAATAGTAAAAACATGTACGAAAAAACGTTTCCCAATAAAAGATTCAAACATACTTTAGAATTTTTAAGAAAACACATCTCTACTTCACATACCATTTTAGATTTAGGGGTTGAAAATCCTTTTTCAAAAATCATGAAAGAAGAAGGTTACACCGTAAAAAATACAACTGGAGAAGATTTAGATAAAAACCAAACTGTTTTTTTAGAAGGAAAACAAGATGTTGTAACCGCTTTTGAAATTTTCGAACACTTACTCAATCCATACACTATTTTAAACGAAATAAAATCGGATAAATTAGTAATATCAATTCCATTGCGATTGTGGTTTTCTTCTGCCTATCGCAGTAAAACAGACATGTGGGACAGACATTACCATGAATTTGAAGACTGGCAATTGGACTGGTTATTGGAAAAAACAGGATGGAAAATCATCGACAGCCAAAAATTTACACATCCCGTTAAAAAAATTGGTTTTCGCCCTTTATTGCGATTTTTTACTCCAAGATATTATATTGTGTACGCAGAAAAAGTAAAATAAACAGCTTTGTCAAAGCTTAAAACTTTGACAAAGCTTTGAACAAAATAAATGAAATATTACATCGTAATTCCGACCTACAACGAAGAAGCTTTTATCGCTTTGACCTTGCAATCCTTGATTTCGCAAACTGTTTTGCCCAAAAAAGTAGTCGTTGTCAATGATAATTCTACCGATAAAACTGCCGAAATTGTTCTAGCTTTCGCCAAAGACAATCCGTTCATTACTTTGGTAAACAAAACTTCCAGCGCAATTCATTTACCAGGAAGTAAAGTGATTCAAGCTTTTCAGAAAGGATTCGAAACTTTGGACGAAGATTACGATTTAATCGTAAAAATTGATGCCGATTTAATTTTTCCTTCCAATTATTTCGAAACCATAATTAAACATTTTCAATCCGATTCTACTATTGGAATGGCTGGCGGATTTTGTTACATCGAAAAAAATGACGATTGGATTTTAGAAAACCTAACCGACAAAGATCATATTCGAGGCGCATTAAAAGCCTATCGAAAAGAAACCTTTAAACAAATTGGGGGTTTAAAACCTGCAATGGGTTGGGACACCGTTGACGAATTGCTTTGCAAATACTACAATTGGAAAGTAGTCACAGATGCTTCTTTACACGTAAAACACCTCAAACCAACTGGAGCTAATTACAGCAAAACAGCACGTTATAAGCAAGGAGAAGCTTTTTATACACTGGGATATGGTTTCTGGATAACAGCAATAGCCTCAATAAAATTGGCTGTAATGAAAAAGAAACCACTTTTATTTTTAGATTACATCAAAGGTTTTTGGAAAGCAAAAAAGGCCAAAACACCATTATTAGTAACCAAAGAACAAGCCCGCTTTATTCAAAATTATCGTTTACAAAAAATGAAAGATAAATTGTTTTAATGTTTTACTCTTCTGAAATTAAAAACAAAATCTAAAATTCCAACAAAATACAGTATTTTTGCGTTCTTGTATTCTTTACTGAATACTGTAAACTTTAAACTGAATACTTAAAAAATGATGCTCATTCGCTATACCACCCAGATTGGAAAATATTTATTGATGTGGGTTGAAATTTTCAAAAAACCTACAAAGTGGTCTGTAATGAAAGGACTTATTTTCAAGGAAGTCGATGATTTAATTGTTGGATCATTGGGAATAGTTGCTTTTATTTCATTCTTCGTTGGCGGAGTGGTTTCTATGCAAACTGCTTTGAATCTAACGAATTCTTTTATACCAAAATATCTTATCGGATATGCTACCCGTCAATCGGTGATTTTAGAATTTGCTCCAACATTCATGTCTATCATTATGGCAGGAAAAATGGGTTCTTTTATAACATCAAGCATAGGATCGATGCGAGTTACCGAACAAATCGATGCACTGGAAGTTATGGGAGTCAATTCCCTTAATTATTTGGTTTTCCCCAAAATAATCGCATTACTTTTATACCCTTTCCTTATTGGCATTGGAATGTTTCTAGGGATTACTGGTGGTTATATAGCAACGGTTTATGGTGGTTTTGGAGCAAATATTGATTTTATCGAAGGGATTCAAAGAGATTTTATTCCGTTTCACATAGTTTATGCTTTCACCAAAACGTTTATTTTTGGAATGTTATTAGCAACCATTCCTTCATTCCACGGTTATTATATGAAAGGTGGAGCACTTGAAGTTGGAAAAGCAAGTACCGTTTCTTTTGTTTGGACGTCGGTTACCATCATCTTGCTAAATTATATTATTACCCAATTACTTTTAACAAAATGATAGAAATAAAAAATATAGAAAAATCATTTGGCGGTGTCAAAATTCTTAAAGGAATTTCTTGTGTTTTTGAGGCAGGAAAAACCAATTTGATTATTGGACAAAGTGGATCTGGGAAAACCGTTTTATTAAAGTCATTATTGGGAATTCATACTCCAGAAGTAGGAACTATTTCTTTTGATGGGAGAATATATTCCAACCTTAATTCGGATGAAAAAAGAGAAATCCGAACCGAAATTGGCATGCTTTTTCAAGGAAGTGCTCTTTTTGACAGCATGACTGTTTCAGAAAACGTTGGTTTTCCTTTACGAATGTTTACAAACGACAGCAAGGCCAAAATCCAAAAAAGAGTTGATTTTGTATTAGAGAGAGTAAACCTCGTAGGCGCCCACAAAAAACTACCTTCTGAAATTTCGGGAGGAATGCAAAAAAGGGTTGCTATTGCTAGAGCCATTGTAAACAATCCCAAATATTTGTTTTGTGATGAGCCCAATTCCGGACTAGATCCAAATACTGCTATTTTGATTGATAATCTAATCAAGGAAATCACAGTAGAATACAATATTACAACGGTTGTAAATACGCATGATATGAATTCCGTAATGGAAATTGGGGATCATATTTTATTCCTAAAAAATGGCTTAAAAGCTTGGGAAGGAACCAAAGAAGAAATTTTCCTAACCGAAAATGAGGCTATAGTCGAATTTGTTTATTCATCTGAATTATTCAAAAAAGTAAGAGAGGCTTATCTTAAAGGATAACATACTAAATAAAATAAAAAAAGGCTAGAAATAATATCACAATTACTCTAGCCTTTTATTTATTACTATATTCTTAACTTTTCAACTGAGAAACGATTCCTTTTATTTCCTGCTCCTTGCTTTTTGGATAAATCAACAAGACAGAATCCTTATCAACTATGATATAATCATCAAGTCCATCTACGATTACTTGTTTTCCTATTGCAGTTCTAATAATATTATTCGAAGCGTTTTGCAACAAAACAACGGCATTAACTACTGCATTGTTATTGTCGTCTTTTGGTAATTTTTCATGCAGTGAACCCCAAGTACCAAGGTCATTCCAATCAAAAGTAGCTGGAAGTACATATACATTTTTCGCATTTTCCATAATTGCATAATCAATTGAAATATTTTCTGCATTAGGATAATTTTCTAGTATAAAAGCACTTTCTTTCTCGGTATTGTAAACTTCATACCCCTTCATAAAAAGTGCAAACATCTCAGGTTGAAATTCTTCAAAAGCTTTCAAAATAGAACGCACACTCCAAATAAAAATCCCTGCATTCCACAAATAATTTCTACTTTGAATAAATCTTCTTGCCGTTTTTGAATCTGGTTTTTCTCTAAACTGTATTACTTTTTTGATAGAACGACTATCCAATTTATCAAATTCAATATACCCATAACCTGTATTAGGAGAAGTAGGTAAAATTCCCAAAGTCATCAACGATTCTTCTCTTTCGCACAAATCGAAAGAACGTTGCAAATTGGCCACAAACTGCATTTCATCCTCAATCCAATGGTCGCTAGGTGCCACTACCATTACTGCATTTGGATTTATTTTTTTTATTTTCAAAGAAGCATACAAAATACAAGGAGCGGTATTTCGCATGGCAGGTTCCAATACAATTTGTTCTTGGGTTACCATTGGTAACTGCTCCAAAATCAAATCATTGTAGCTTTCGTGGGTTAGAATCAAAATATTCTCTTTTGGAATAATTTGAGAAAGCCTACTAAATGTTTTCTGAATTAAAGTCTCTCCTGAACCCAACATATCATGAAACTGCTTCGGAAATTCTCTTGTACTTACTGGCCAAAATCGAGAACCAATTCCACCAGCCATTAATATTGCGTAATAATTTTTATTCATTTTATGCTTTTTATGTTTGCTTTTGAAGCAAAACTTCATTTATATTTAACTACCCCGGTAACAACTCCACCTCAGCATTTGGGTTAAATAAATACAACCGTCCAGAACTGATTTCCAAACATTCATATCGTTTGGTACGTACAGCAATCTTTTTAAATATCTTTCCATTTGATATTCTAAAAACACTACCGTAAGGAATGTCAAAGATATAGCTTTTATCATTTGGTTTATCATACTGTTTTAAGGCTAATGCCAATGTAGTATCTGTATCACTACTCGCAGTGGGATTGCGAAAATGCCTGGCCAACAATGGCAATAAATGATTCGGAAAAATCTCTGGCCGAATATAAGGTACCATCAACCTCTGAAAAGAATGCTTCCACTCCTCTCCGTGTGGTTTTATATTTCTACCAAATTTTTCAAACGCCACTAAATGTGAAATTTCATGAATCAACGTTATCAAAAACTTGTATTTATTAAGGCTAGAATTTACTGTAATTTCATGTTTACCATTCAAACCCTTTCGATAATCACCATGCCGAGTTTGCCTCTCATTGACAATTTTGAGATGCACTTGATGTGTAACAATCAGTTCAAAAACTGGTTTCACGGCATGTTCTGGAAGGTATTTTAAAAGTGTATCAGACAATTATATGAGATTTTGACAAGTGATAATTTTTAAACTGAATATAGATCAACAATTATTAGAGCAAGCTTGAATTTTAAACTTATTCCAATTTTTAAATATTAAAATATTTTAAATACCCATTATTTAAATCCTTTTTCAAATTTCCATCAGCATCAAAAAAATTATTGTAATCTTTTTGAAGTCGTAAATTTTTTTCTTCTATTTCTCTAACTTTAGACTTACTAATATCTAATCCTTTGGATTTTTCTACATACTCCAAACTACTTTTAAAATCATTCAAAAACAAAAAACTAGAAGCTATATTCATATAACAAACCCATATCGCCTCTTTTTGTTTTTTATCATTTACATCAAATTCTTTCGAATATGCTTCCATCTTTAAAATAAAATTTCCTAAGAAATTTTTACTTGCAACAACATAATTATAACTTTCTTTAGCCTTACTACTTTCAAATGCATTAACATTATCTCCTTTAATCTGCAAATTATGATTTTTTACAAATTCTGAATTTTCTTCTAATGTCAATAAATTGGTTTGATTCTCTGAATTAGCTTTTTTCCAATTTTTAAAAAGATCAATCTCTTCATTAATTTTTTTATAAAATGGGTTTTTATCTTCTTTAGACATCCTAGAAAAGAAATAGGTATTTGAAAAATACTGAACATCTAACCAAGAAGATAATGCGGGGGCAACTGTATTTTGGATTGAATGAATTAACTCATTAGCAATTAAATTTTCCTCTATGTATTTATTTAGATAGCTTATTACTTCAGCTTTAGTTTTGAAATTATAAATTCTACGCGTTCCATCTGCATTTGTATCACCCCCAGGCGATGAATGCACATTTTTCACATTAATTGTTTTCTCCAAAAAAATTTGATTTGTCAAGCTGTTTTTCAATTGGCAAACTACATTATACCCATAAAAAACTTCATAATAATAAGGCATTTCTGCACCATTGCTTTGTTTTATTTCTCCATAATAGCTAATATCTTTTATCTTTACTTCAGCAATAAATTTACCTTCTATTTTATTACAATCTTTTTCATAACGCAAATTGACGAGTGAAGATAATCCATTCATCAACTGGTCTTCTCTAAAAAAAGTATTATATTCTAATCTAGATCTTGATTGCATAGCTTCACCATCAATAATAACTTTAGTTGGCTGAGCTGACAAATCTAAATTCACGCAAAAAGATTGATACTCATTTGTAATATACTTTTCAGGAAAACCAAAACTATAAAAAGTCTGATAATCACTTTTATAGGATTGAGCATTTAAGGGTATTGATACAAAAAAACAAAATAATACAATTTTAAATACACGCATTGTTACATTCATGGTAGGTTTGGTTAGATTTAAAAAAATAAAAAATAATATGCTGTATGAAACACAAAAAAATTAAGGTAGTGAGGAATTAAGGATTCGTAGAAGAAACGGGCAATACTTTGCCATTAAAATATTTATTTCCAGTAAGCGTAAAATCAAAAATATAATTGGCCATTTCACTAGCTGAAAGTGGCGCTTGATAACCTGGAAATGCTTCATTCAACATTTCGGTTTGGACAGAACCCAATGCCAAAACATTAAATGAAATTCCTTGTTCTTTATACTCTTCAGCCAATAATTCAGACAAGGTAATTACAGCTCCTTTGCTCGAACTGTAAGCAGCTAATCCTGCAAATTTAAGACTTCCTTGCACGCCTCCCATTGAACTTATGGTTACAACATGACTCCCTTTTTGTAAAAAAGGCAAACAAATACGCGTCAGATTGGCCACGCCAAAAACATTAACTCTATAAATATTTTCGAAATCCTCTTGGGTTGTTTCTGAAAAAGATCTTAATAATAAGCTTCCTGCATTATGAACAATAGCATCAATATTCTTCCAAGTTCCCGACAAAAAATCAGTAACTTGTTGCAACTCTTCTTCATTGGACAAATCAACCGAAAGACAGGTGATATTTTTATTCGCAAGTAATTGTTGGTTTATTTTTCTAGACAAAGCAAGCACCTGATGTCCCGCATCGGCAAATTGTAAAGCCAACTCCAAACCAATTCCCCTGCTAGTTCCTGTAATAATAATATTTTTCATTCGAGGATAATATATGTTTTATGGATCCCGATAGCTATCGAGAGTTATCGTTATTTTTCACTTCTAATTTATTTTTGGAATCACGCCGATTTCATAGGGCAAAAATAGTCAAAACAGTGAAAAAACATTCACAAACTTTTACAAATGCAAAAAAACAAATTGCCATATTAATTCCTTGTTTGAAAAATATCGCTTTAATTTTATATATTTTTGCAAAACAAATCCAATTAGAATTCTTAAAATGATTGAAAACATACAATTTGAAGTAGCAAAAAACTCAGATATTGAAGGCGTATTGGCCTTACAAAGTATTTATTTAGTTTCGAATATGACCGAAGAAGAAAAGGCTTCAGGGTTTGTAACTACTCCGTTTTCGATAGAACAATTGCAAGAAGTTATCCGACAAGAAGGTTTGTTTATTGCCAAAGACAACAACAAAATTATTGCATATATTTTTGCTGCAAGCTGGGTTTATTTCAGTCAGTGGGCTATTTTTAACCACATGACTCCAATGCTGCCTAGTCTTTCTTTCAAGGATTTTAAGATGACAGACCGCAATACTTTTCAGTATGGCCCAATTTGTATTGACAAAAACTACCGAGGAAAAGGTTTGATCAATCCTTTCTTTGATTTTATGAGAATCCACCTAATGAAACGTTTTCCAGTAAGTATAACTTTCATTAACAAAACCAATATGCCTTCTCAAAAAGCACATATTGAAAAACTGAAATGGGCAGTTATTGGCGATTTTGAATTCAACAATAATAACTATTTTATTTTGGGATATGATATGAGTCAACCCTCGGTGCCTGTTGTCTAATAATTTTTACCGCAGATTACTTCGTCTATTCGCTATCGCTCGGGTCGCAGATTAGATTAAAAATTGTTAAAAAAAACGAACACTTTTAGCAAAGTTTTTCTAAATCAGTTGGTTGCTCTAGCAAAACCAACAGTATCACGATACATTTGTGGTGAAACCTCAGCATTGGTTTTAAAGAAGCGACTAAAATAATGTTCGTCATCATAACCCAATTCATAGGCAATTTCTTTTACTGGTTTATTCGTTAAATACAACTCCCTTTTAGCTTCGATGATAATGCGTTCTGCAATTAAATTGGTCAACGTTTTATTGAAGTGATTTTTGGTGATTTTGGCTAAAGCTTTTGGTGAAATATTCAGTAAATCAGCATAATCACTGGCAGAATGTTTGGTTTTGAAATTTTGTTCAATGAAATTTTTTAAGTTTTGGAGAATAAATGGCGCTGTATTTTCTTCTATTGGTACAAGTTCTTTTGGCTGTTGTTCTTTTTTTAATCGAGAAGCAGTAATGAGGAAAATTTTCAAATAGGATATTAATAATTCATATTGTGCCAAAGCAGGATTTTGCATTTCCATCTTCATTTGTTCCAAAACCATATTGAATGTTCCTTTAGCCATCTCATCAATCATAACATACGGTGGTTCATAAATATTATTGAACAAAACCCCATTGCAAGCTACTTCATCATGGTGTTTCATAATGCAGAAAAAATCGGGATGAAAATGAATTACTTTCCCTTCAATAGCATTAACAGATGACAGCATAAAAGGCTGATAAGGCGCAAAAGCCAATAATTGATTTTCTGAAAAATCATATTCTGAAAAATCAACTTTTACTTTGCCTTTTCCTTTTTGAACCCAAATCAAAGAATAATAATTCAATCGCTGAATGTGATCAAAACAAGAATTATTTTCAAAAGAAAAAAGTTTGAAAGCCAAATTTCCATTTTGTGGATTGACTAAGGTAAAAGTGGAGGAATCAATCATACTATTTAGTTTTAAACAAATTTAGCTTAAACCAGCATTTTCTAGTTTGTCTTTCAGTATTTTATTTTCTGCTTCTAGTTTTGAAATAAAATCAAGTTGTGGTTTAAAAGCTATTTGAATTTCATCAACCGTAAAGCGCGGTGTGATGTGTTGTGGACAATTCCAATCGTAGGCTTCAATATGAAAAAGAATCATGCGTTCCGGTCGGTATTGATATTCTGCTAAATCGAGTTTGTTTAATAATTCTGGATTGTCTTTTAATTCAACAATCTCCGCTCTAGCAAAAATTTTCAGTCGGGCTCGTGCGGGATAATCCATCATGATCAGGGCTACATT
This sequence comes from Flavobacterium praedii, assembly GCF_026810365.1. NCBI lineage: Bacteria > Pseudomonadati > Bacteroidota > Flavobacteriia > Flavobacteriales > Flavobacteriaceae > Flavobacterium > Flavobacterium praedii. The sequence continues at coordinate 3,859,121 of NZ_CP113948.1, read as the reverse complement.
GGTATTGGTTGCAAAATTCCCAACGGAGATGTATTGTTTGTTTCCTGAAAAATCGATAAAACCAATTGTATTTTCATCCAAGACTTTTACAAAGCCTTTGGGGCCACCACGATGTTGAATATAAGGGAAGTTTTTTACGCCAATTGATGCTAAATAGAAACTATCTCGATTGCTAATAAAACCCATTTCATTTTCGGATAAACCATCAATGATATTGAATTTTTCCATTCGTTCATAGCTTTTTCGACTGCCATGCTTTTCTTGTAACACTTTGACAGCATCCGAAAATGCTATTGCTGCAAAATTTGTAGCCATGAGAAATTATTTAAATTTTCTGTCTTTCTCGTCGATTGGCAAATCATTGATACTGGCAAAACGCTGACGCATCAAACCATTTTCGTCAAATTCCCAGTTTTCGTTCCCGTAGGCACGGAACCATTGTCCTTCTACATTTCGATATTCATATTCAAAACGAACTGCCATTCGATTTTCGCGAAAACCCCATAATTCTTTTTTGAGTTTGTAATCGAGTTCTTTTTCCCATTTGCCTTTCAGAAATTCTTTAACAGCTTCGCGACCATTGATAAAATCGGTTCTGTTCCGCCATTCGGTGTCAATGGTGTAGGCCAAAGCAATGCGTTCTGGATCTTTGCTGTTCCAAGCATCTTCGGCAAGTTGTACTTTTTGCAAAGCGGTTTCCATGTTAAATGGAGGAAGTGGATGTCTTTGTTCCATGATAATTAAGTTTGTTTAAATAGAATGCAAACTAACTCTGATGGAATTAGCTTGCACTTTTGAATTTTAAAATAAATTATAAAGTTGGTGCCAAAGGAAAATCAACTGGCACTTGAGTTAAATTATGCAAATAGTTCATCGCTGTTTTATCACTTACCTGAAGAATTAAATCTACCAAATTTTCATTCGTAAAACCTTGAGCCAAGAAAGCTGCGACCAATTCTGGATTAGCATTTCCTCTTGTTTTGGTAATTTCAGCAGCCAATTGTACCAAAGCATTCAGTTTGGCATCCGTAGCTTTTCCTCTTCTGATGTCTAATAATTGTTCATCTGTAAAACCATTCATTTTCCCAATAACCGTATGAGCACTTTGGCAATAAATACAATTATTAACTTGGCTTACGATTAAATTTACTGCTTCTTTTTCTTTATTGGATAAAGAAGTTTTAGCATTTTGATAGGCTAAATATTTTTCCAACCCATTTTTTGAATAGGCAATTGTTGCATATAAATTTGGAACAAATCCTAATGCTTTTTGTAAATTATCAAAAATTACTTGATTGTTTTCTGAAACTTCTGATCTAGTTGGAACTGAAAATGTTGTAGTTGTCATTTTATTTTTCTTTAAAATTGCTTGTCGATATTGACATTACAAAGATGCGACAGCTAGAAAAGGTATAAAATGGACAAAAAACGCAAGCTGATGGACAATTTTCCTTCCTCAAAATAAAACCCACTACTTAACAACAAAAGAAAAAGTTAGACAAACTACAATTTAGTAATGTCTTCAATAATTATTTCTTTTCGATTGTAATGTAATAAGCCGTTGGATTCCATTTCATTTAGTAATTGAGTGGCGGTTTGTCTGGAAGTACAAATCACTTGAGCCATGTCATTTTGGGTAAGATAATTTTCAATAACGACTTTATTTCCGATGCGTTTACCTTCTTTATCGGCCCAATCTTTCAGGAATTGATAGAGCCTCGTTTTGGCATCTTTAGAAATCAAATTGGAGTAACTGTTTTTAATCCGTTTCATTTTCAAGCCTACAAACTTGGTATACGACAAGGCTAAACTTGGGTTTTGGAGTAATAAGTCTTCAAAATCGGATAGTAAGAAACTACAAATAATAATCTCGTCAGTCAGTGCTTTTGCATACTCATTGGAATTGGCATCACTTTCTAAAGTCAATTCACCAAACAAATCTCCTTTTTGAATAATGTCTTTGATGGTTTCATTTCCGTCTTCATCGACAGCAACAATTTTGATATTTCCTTTTTTGAGCAAAAAAACTCGAGGTACATCCGAAGAAGAAAAGTAAATAATGTCCCCTTTTTTGGCTTTTTTAAAACCAGTAATAATGCACAACTGCTTAATTTGTGACATACTCAATGTCCAAAACAACTTGTGATCCCTAAGGTACCAATATTTTAATTCGTCGTACATAGGAGTAAATATAGTATTTTTTCAAAACAAAACACCATTAAGAAAACAAGTTCCATTAAGATCTTATACCTTAATTTGCCTTATTCCTTAATGGTGTATTTTTATTCTTATTTTCTTTCTAGGAAACCAAACCTCTTGAAATCACAATACGTTGAATTTCTGAAGTTCCTTCATAAATCTGAGTAATTTTAGAATCACGCATCATACGTTCTACGTGGTACTCGGCAACATAACCATTTCCGCCGTGAATTTGAACCGCTTCATTGGCCACTTCCAAAGCAATTTCAGAAGCATACAATTTGGCCATTGCTCCAGAGTGTGCAATATCCTGTCCTGCATCTTTTTCGCATGCTGCTTTCATTACCAATAACTTTGCAGCCGTAACTTTTACATACATATCTGCCAATTTAAAAGCAATGGCTTGATGTTTGAAAATCTCTTTTCCAAAAGCTTTACGTACTTGAGAATATTTCAATGCCAATTCATAAGCACCTGTAGCAATTCCTAAAGCTTGTGACGCAATTCCGATTCGCCCTCCATTCAATACGTTCATCGCAAAAGCAAATCCAAAACCGTCTGCACCAATTCTATTTTCTTTGGGCACTTTGACATCTGTAAACATCAAAGAATGTGTATCACTCCCACGAATTCCCATTTTCTTTTCTTTTGGACCAATCTCAAATCCTGCCCATCCTTTTTCTACAATAAAAGCATTGATTCCTTTATGTCCTTTTTCAACATCTGTTTGAGCAATCACCAAATATGTAGAAGCCGTACTTCCGTTGGTAATCCAGTTTTTAGTTCCATTCAATATATAATGATCTCCCTTATCAATAGCGGTTGTTTTTTGAGAAGTAGCATCCGATCCTGCTTCTGGCTCAGACAAACAAAAAGCACCAATAACATCTCCTTTGGCCAATGGTACCAAATATTTCATTTTTTGTTCTTCGCTACAATATTTTTCCATTCCAGCACATACTAGAGAGTTGTTTACGGACATAATTACTGCAGCCGAAGCGTCAACTTTTGCAATTTCGGTCATGGCCAAAACATAAGACACACTATCCAATCCAGAACCTCCATATTTTGGATCAACCATCATTCCCAGAAAACCAAGTTCAGCCATTTTTTTGACTTGTTCTGTAGGAAATTTAGAGAACTCGTCTCTCTCTATTACACCTTCCAATAATTCAGTTTGAGCAAAATCTCGAGCTGCTTGCTGAATCATTAATTGTTCTTCGGTTAGATTAAAATCCATAATAATATAAAATAAAAATTGGTTTTTGTTTTAAAAATGTTGTCAAAGGTAATTTTTAATTATGAATTTTTCAATTTTGAATCGTAAATTTGGCCTATGAAAAAAGATTACTATAACGTTATCGGAGTGATGTCAGGAACTTCGCTTGATGGGGTCGATTTGGCTCATATTCAATTTGAAATAAAAAATGATAAATGGGCATTTAAAATCCTAGAATGCGAAACTATTTCTTACGATATAAATTGGATTTCGGTCTTAAAGACAGCTGTAGATTATACAAAAATTCAATTAGATGAATTAAACAAGAACTATACACAACTTTTAGCATCAATCATTTCAAATTTTATAGACAAACATTCTTTAAAAGATTTGGATGCTGTTTGCTCGCATGGACATACTATTTTACACCAACCCCAAAACGGATTTACACTTCAAATTGGTAATTTACCCGAAATAGCAAAATGGACTCATCAAAACGTTGTTTGCGATTTTAGAGTTCAAGATGTTCAATTAGGAGGCCAAGGAGCGCCCTTGGTCCCAATAGGTGATCGTATTTTATTTTCAGAATACGATTATTGCATGAATTTAGGAGGTTTTTCGAATGTATCATTTGAAGAAAATGAGCAAAGAATTGCTTTTGATATTTCACCAGTAAATACTGTTTTGAATTTTTACGCCAATCAATTGGGGCTAGAATATGATAATAAAGGAGAAATATCAAGAACAGGGAAATGCAATCCGATTTTACTTGCCAAATTGAATACATTAGATTTCTATCAAAAAAAATACCCAAAATCCTTGGGGTTTGAATTTGTTAAAGAAACCGTTTTACCAATAATTGAAAAACATAAAATTTCTATAGCCGACAAATTAAATACTTTTAGTGAGCATATAGCAATACAAATAGCTTTAGCATTGCCCAAAAAAGAAGGATCCTTATTCACAACTGGAGGTGGTGCCTATAATGATTTCTTAATAGAACGCATTCAAGCAAAACTTCCTGAAATGAATATTATCATTCCTCCTAAAAAAATTCTGGAATTCAAAGAAGCTTTAATTTTTGCCTTACTGGGTGTTTTGAAACTTCGTGGAGAAATTAACGCACTAAAAAGTGTAACTGGTGCCAAACAAGATCATAGTACTGGAGTTCTTTTTCTAAATAAATAAGAAAATTAGCTTCTAAAATCATAAAAGAACCATTAGTGTTTTCAAATTATTGTCCTTAAAATTCAAATTTGCGATAACAAACTCTTTTAAAGGTAAGTAATTATTTACCAGTACGTTGAAGTTTCATCCAAAAAACTATCTATTTCATTGTATTTTAGTTATATATCTAAAAAAAAACAATATTGCTTGTAATTTCTCTAAATTATAATATTATTTTTGCCCAAAAATAAAAATTCCATAATTTATGAAAAAAACATTATTAATAATTGCTATTGTTATTTCTGCCCTATTTTCTGAGGTAAATGCTCAAAAACAAATCGTGTTTGAAGGAGTAACAATACCAAGAACTATGACATTTGAAAATAAAACATTGCAACTTAATGGTGCTGGATCAAGATCAAAGATGTGGGTAGAAGTTTACATTCAAGCATTGTATTTGTCTATATTATCACAGAATCCAAAAGAAATTATAAATGACAATTTAGAAATGTCAATTCGAATTCAAATCACCTCTCCATTAGTTTCCTCCGGAAAATTAACTAGAGCCATAAATACAGGATTTGAAAAATCAGCTAAAGAAAAATTTAATGAGTTAAAGCCTAAAATGGAATTACTTAAAAGCTTTTTATCTGAGGAAATTACAAATGGCGATGTCTTTGAATTGACCTATAACCCTTCTGATAAATCTATTTGGGTCGTAAAAAACAAAGTATTCAAAGGAAAAGTGGAAGGCTTTGAATTCAAAAAAGTATTTTTCGGCATCTGGCTTGGAGACGAACCAGTTGATGAAGAGTTAAAAAATAGCTTATTAGGTATTTAACCCACCGTTTTTAAGTTCGCTTTTCCTCCTAATTTTTGAATAAAAACAACAATCGCATCCATTGGGACTAATGTAATTTATAACTAAAAATAAACTACATTTAAAATTCTTTCAATATTATTATTTTGGAAGGCATTCGAGTTAAATACTAAAAACTTAAAAAACACATTATGAAAAAAATTACTTTTACTTATTTATTTTTCGTTTCGGCAGTATTGACAAATGTATATGCTCAAAAACAAATTGTAGTTGAAGGAATAACATTGCCTAGAACTATTGAATTTGAAGGCAAAAATCTACAACTTAATGGATTTGGGACACGAACAAAAATGTGGACTGAAGTCTATTTACAAGCACTGTACCTGACTACTTTATCTGAAGATCCTAAAGAAATTATAAACAGTGATACCGATATGGCCATTCGTTTGCAAATCACATCATCACTAGTTACTTCAAAAAAATTAACTAAATCGCTTCAAAAAGGAATTATAAAATCAGTTGGAGAAGAAAATGTACCCAAATATCAATCGCAATTAGAATTATTAGAAAAACTATTGGGCCGTGAAGACACAAACGTCAATGATGGTTTTAACCTAATTTATTCCCCTTCTGACAAATCAATTTGGATATACAAAAACAATATTTTGGAGGGTAAGATTCCTGGGCTTGAGTTCAAGAAAGCATTTTTCGGGATTTGGCTTAGTGACAATCCAGTAGACGAAGATTTAAAAAATAGCCTTTTAGGAAAATAATTTTACTCCATAAAATTGGCAGTATAACCAAAAATGCTTTTGTATCTAACTAAGATATAAAAGCATTTTTTTATACCTAATATTCGAAGGCAAAAAAAAAAAATGACAAATACATATTTCTCATAAAACCTTTTTTATATTTGTCAAAAATAAACATATCACAACAATATGAAAGATTTATTGAAGAAATTCGAAAACAAAGCTCCTGAAATCATTTTCAATTGGAAAGACTCTGAAACCGAAGCTGAAGGCTGGACAGTGATAAACTCACTTCGTGGCGGTGCTGCTGGCGGAGGAACTCGCATGAGAAAAGGGCTTGATATGAATGAGGTTTTGTCTTTGGCAAAAACTATGGAAGTAAAATTTTCGGTTTCTGGTCCTGCAATTGGCGGAGCTAAATCTGGAATAAATTTTGATCCAACCGACCCACGTAAACAAGGGGTATTACAACGTTGGTACAAAGCTGTATCGCCTTTATTGAAAAGTTATTACGGAACTGGTGGTGATTTGAATGTCGATGAAATTCACGAAGTAATTCCAATGACTGAAGAATGCGGAGTTTGGCATCCACAAGAAGGTGTTTTTAACGGCCACTTCAAACCTACTGAAGCGGATAAGATTAATAGAATTGGGCAATTACGCCAAGGCGTTATTAAAGTAATTGAAAATCCTAAATTCTCACCTGATGTAACTCGAAAATACACCATCGCAGACATGATCACTGGATATGGCGTTGCAGAGGCCGTTCGTCATTATTATGATATTTATGGTGGTTCTGTAGTAGGTAAAAAAGCTATTGTTCAAGGTTTTGGAAATGTAGGTTCAGCTGCAGCCTTTTATTTGGCCGAAATGGGAGCCAAAATCATCGGAATTATTGACAGAGATGGGGGATTGATCAACGAAGAAGGATTTACTTTTGAGGAAATCAAAGAACTCTTTTTAGACAAATACGGAAACAAACTAATTGCCAAAAACATGATTCCTTTTGAAGAAATCAACGAAAAAATCTGGACAATTGGTGCCGAAATATTCACTCCTTGTGCTGCTTCTCGTTTGGTAACACAATCTCAAATTGATAGTTTAGTTGCCAATGGCCTTGAAGTAATCTCTTGCGGAGCAAACGTTCCATTTGCAGATACTGCTATTTTCTTTGGTCCAATAATGGAACAAGTGGACAGTAAAGTGAGTTTGATTCCAGATTTTATTTCTAACTGCGGAATGGCGCGAGTTTTTGCTTATTTCATGGAGAAAAAAGTACAAATGACGGATGAAGCAATCTTTAGAGATACCTCTGAAACGATCAAAAAAGCCATTGCAAAAGCCCATGACTTGAATAGTTCTAAGAAAAATATTAGTGCTACTGCTTTTGAAATTGCATTAAAGCAATTGACATAGCAGATCAATTCAAAATATTCAACACGGATTAGACCTCTTAAAAACGGTTTAATCCGTGTTTTTTTTTGTGCCCTTTCTGGGTTTAACTCTCATGTAGTTTTTTAGTCTTGACAATTTTTAGTACTTTTCAACGTTTTTACAAGTACACTTTTTTAATTCAAATTCCACAATGAGTTCTACACTTTCAAACGATCAAAAGAAATCATTAGTTCTATCCATACTCATTTATGCATCGGTATTGTTGCTGTTGTTTTTCATTCGCTTTTGGCCACCCTACAATCCAGAAAACAATGTAGCACTTGCTAGTGGAGGTGGTGGAGGTGGCGTTACCCTAAACTTTGGTGATAGCGATTTGGGATCCGGAAAAAATATGCAAAGCGAAGTGTTGAATGTACAAAACCAAGTCAAGCAAACTCCAGCCAAAAGTATTCCTGAAGAAGCTATTTTATCTCAAGAAAACAGCACCGAAGAAAGTGTAGTTATTCCGCAAAAAGAGAAACCTAAAAAAAATGAAGTTGTTGTCAAAGAAACTCCCAAACCCGAAGTGGTTAAACCCAAAGTTTCCAATTCTACCAACGATGCTTTGTCCAGCATTCTAAAAGGCTCCAAAAAAGGCGGTGACGGCGACGACAAAACCGCTGGCAACAAAGGAAAATCCAACGGCAGTTTGGCCGCAACTGGTTATTATGGCACAGGTGGATCTGGTGGCGGTACCGGCGGAGGCAATGGAACCGGAAACGGTATTGGCAATGGCAGCGGCTACGGTCCCGGAAGTGGCGGTGGCTCTGGTGGTGGAACAGGAGGCGGATCCGGCTATTCGCTCGGCAATAGAAAAGCACTCTCCAAGCCCGCTCCCAAATACACTTGCAATGAATCTGGAAAAGTAGTTGTAGAAGTTTCGGTAGATCGAAATGGGAATACTATAAATGCTGTTGCAGGTATAAAAGGCACAACCAATACTGCAAAATGCTTACTGGATCAAGCCCGAATTGCTGCTATGAACACCAAATGGGATGCCAGCTCTGATGCTCCCGAAAAGCAAGTAGGTAAGATTGTCTATAATTTCAATTTGAACTAAAACAAAAATTTGGAGCAGCACTTTTGCGTATTGCATCAGCAGTTCTCCCGCTATCATTCCAATCTTTTTTGAGCCGAATAAAAATCGGCTCAAAAAAGGATTTTCCCTTCTATCGGGGCTAGTTTACAGGTTTTCTTTTTCAGAAGATATTTTTACAGTATGGAAATTTTCTTTCCAGTATTGGCAGATTTATAAATTGCATTAATGATTTTTATATCCTTTAATCCTTCTTCTCCTGTAATGTGATTGGGTAATTTTTTGTTTTCTAACAGCACCTTACAAATTTCATCTATTTGTGTTTGTTGCTGGTTTATCACAGGAAATTTCAATTCTTTCTCTGAAGTTTTACCTTCAAATGGCCCATAACTCAAAGCTGGACTCAATTCAAAACTGCCCTCATCGGCCGATGCGTAAAACCTGTCAATATTGTAACCGCATGAAGTATTGCAGTTTGCCACCGCCCCACTCGGAAATTCCATTTGCCACGATATACTTTCCTCAGTCTCCGAAAATCTATTTTTATCATTCACAGTGCCAAATTGTGCCGTTATAGCAATTGGCTCTTCTCCTAAAACATAACGGCTCGCTTGTATGCAATAAATTCCTAAATCCATTAAAGGGCCACCGCCTGATAATTTCTTGTTTAGTCTCCATTCGTTACGGTCATTTTTGTCAACGATTGTTTTTTTATCAAGAGTATCATACGTTTTATAACCCAGTGACGCTTCTATAAAACGAACTTGACCAAAGACTTTTTCTTGTCCCAATCTTTTAATTTCCAAATGTGTTGGCTCGTAATGCAAACGGTAACCAATAGCCAATTGAACCTTGTTATCGTTACATGCTTTTATCATTTCTTCGCAATCAGCAACAGAAATGGCCATTGGTTTTTCTGTAATTACATTTTTGCCTGCTTTTGCAGCACGAATTACAAACTCTTTGTGCAAGCCATTTGGCAAAACAACGTACACTAAATCTATATCTTTGTTATTGATTATTTCGTCAAAATTTTGATAATTATAAATGTTCTTTTCGGGAATATTATATTGTTTTTTCCATTTTACAGCTTTTTCAGGCGTGCCTGTCACTATTCCTGCTAAATTGCAATATTCGGAAACTTCAATTCCTGCAGCCAACATAGCTGCGTAATTCCCTAACCCGCAAAGCGCTATATTTAACTTCTTTCCCGTATATGGTTTCTGAAACTTTTCTGACTGAGTTATGTATGAAGGAAGTGTTGTCATAACAACTGTTGCCCCAACCCCTAAACCAAATTTATTGACAAAAGACCGTCTTGAAATGTTTTTCATAAAATATACCTTTAAGTTAATTCTTAAATTTATTAGTATACTCTTTTAAAAAATGTTACGCTTTTGTTTTTTTTTAGATTATTACTTATAGTGATGGATAGGCGGCATGAATTTCCTAAAAGAATCCTAACAGGTCTCCAAAGACCTGTTAGGTATTTAATCTCGACTTAATAATAATCGAAATTATACCCAACAACCTGATTTCGATTAATACAATACTTATTTACAAATTAATTATGCCGGTTAATGTTCCTACAATGTCTTTTTCGAGACCTTGTAGGAATTCTATCATCAGTATTTATACCTACAAGGTTGAAAAAAACCTTGCAGGATATTCAATAAATAATAAATCATTGAATAATCGAACTCAGGTTAACAGATTAAAAAAAACTGTTAGAAGAATTAAACATCTCGTGTTTACATAATGCGCGTGAGGGATAGCGCCAAATTACCGAAGTAATGGCAATAGCCCGACCACAATAAAAAAAGGGGCAAATAACGACAACGTTAAATAGCCCCTTTTTTTATTGTGGTCACGCCCAACTAATGTTATTGTGGACTCGTGGCAATAACGAACTTTAAGTTGTTCTTCACCCCTATTTGCAGTACATCGACCAAATCCTGCACTTGTAAGTTGAACGGAATTCGAACAATTACCGTTTGGTCTTTTTGTGAATTCATTTTGGACATCAAAGTCGTTTCTAGTTCCTCAAAAGCAACAGGTTGTTTGTCAATATAGAATTTTTTGTCCTCAGTGACCGATAAACTGATGTATTGTTTGTTGGTTTTCTCGTTGGTTTTTGACTTTGGCAAGGTCATCTTAATCACATTCGGATTGGACAATGTAGAAATAATCAGGAAAAACAGCAACAAAAAAAACATAATGTCACTCAAGGAGGAAGTAGCCACTTCGGCGTGAAATCTTCTTTTTCTTTTGATTGACATGACTTATGCTTTTTGAATAATATTTACGAATTCCAATATTTGTTTTTGCACTTTTAGCGCATAATTATCAATCTTTCCATTCAACAAGTGGTAAGCACTGTAGGCAATAATTCCAACAATTAAGCCAGATCCACTACTGATCATTTTCTCGTACAAACCTCCTGAAATATTACCAATACTAATGTTCTCAGTTACAGAGATGCTGTAGAAAATCTTGATTACTCCAGAAATTGTACCGATAAAACCAAGCGTTGGTGCGATACCAGCAATCAGTCCTAGTTGTCCCAGATGTTGTTCCATTTGGGCAATTTCGATATCGGCTGCACGATCCATATTCGATTCTATTTCGGCAATGGGACGGCCAATTAATAAAATTCCTTCTTTGATAACATTTCCAGAAGCTGTATTGGTTCGCTCAGTAATGGAACGGGCCAAATCGAAATTGCCTGCTGTTAGGTGATCGCGTACATCGCGCATCAAAAGCGGGTCGACTTTGGAAACTTTATTAATGAACAAATACCGTTCTATAATAACATAAAAAGTATAAAATAATAAAATTGCGATGGGAATTAAAAAAAATCCTCCTTTTAGAATGAAACCTAAAACAGAGATTTCGGTATTAGGTGCTATTTTTTCGATAACAACATTAGACGCAGCATTGGCTAGAGTATCAGCTTGTAATTGTATAAAACTAAACATATATTATTTTGAGTTTAAAAGGAACGGTGAAGAAATAAATGGTACAGAATTGGCGATGTTATTTTGTTCTTTTACAAGGCACAAATTATTTTAATAGTTGGGCTATTAAAATAATTTGTAACGAAGAAAAAAGGCAAAAGAGCAAGTCAAAATGTATCAGTTATTTTTTCACAGTTCCTGGTCATTAATTCTAAAAAATATTTCAATTTTGCAGTAAGAAACTAAAAAAATACAACTGATCTATTTTCACTGTAATATTAAACTAAAAAAAACGAAAATTATTTCAATTTACAACTATTTTATCAAAAAATAATGAACTATCAAGAAACCACAAACTGGATGTTTAATCAACTTCCAATGTATCAATTGCAAGGGGCTTCGGCTTATAAAAAAGACTTGACCAATGTTAATATACTGGCGGATCATCTTGATAATCCTCAACATAAATTAAAATGCATACACGTTGCTGGCACAAATGGTAAAGGTTCGACTTCACACATGCTCGCCTCAATCCTTCAAGAAGCGGGATACAAAGTGGGATTATATACTTCTCCTCACTTAAAAGACTTTCGAGAACGCATCAAGATTAATGGCACTGAAATTTCCGAAGATTTTGTTTGTGAATTCATTGAGAAACACAAATCCTTTTTTGAAGAAAACGACATGAGTTTCTTTGAAATGTCAGTTGGATTGGCTTTTGACTATTTTGCAAAAGAAAAAATAGACATTGCCGTTATCGAAGTGGGATTGGGCGGAAGATTGGATGCAACAAACATTATCACGCCATTGGTTTCGGTAATTACTAATATAGGAATCGATCATGTTCAATTTTTGGGTAACACATTAGAATCTATTGCAACCGAAAAAGCAGGAATCATCAAACCTCAAATTCCTGTTGTTATTGGTGAATATACTGCTGAAACCCAAACTGTTTTTTTGGATAAAGCTTCAGCAAATAAAGCAGAAATTTATTTTGCTTCTGATTTGATTTCAGAAACCTTTCCTTCTGATTTACTCGGAGATTATCAAAATCATAATAAAAAAACGGTTATTCAAACCATCACAATTTTAAACGAGCAAACCGATTTTAAAGTGAGTTCCGAAAACCTAAAATCAGGTTTAATGCATGTAGTCAGAAACACCGGATTACTTGGACGATGGCAACAATTGGGTGAAAATCCCAAAGTGATTTGCGATACGGCTCACAACAAAAATGGTCTCGAAATAGTGTTGAATCAAATACAAAAGGAGACTTTTGACCATTTACATATTGTGTTGGGAGTTGTCAATGATAAAGAACTGGACGAAGTATTGCCGCTCTTCCCTAAAAATGCAACATATTATTTTTGCAAACCTAATATTCCACGCGGTTTGGATGCTGTTTCATTACAAGAAAATGCTTTGCGATTTTCATTAGTTGGAAATGTATATGAATCGGTAAATGAAGCATTCAACACAGCTCAAAAAAATGCTTCGAAAAACGATTTTATCTATGTAGGCGGAAGCACCTTTGTTGTTGCTGAATTGCCATTAAACAGTAAAAGTTAAATTATTTATTAAACTCAAAGTTCCTTGTACGTATTTCCTATTTTTGAGAAGCGGCTTTTTTAGCCTTTTTTTCTTTGTCTTTAAAATAACTTCTCAATAAAAAACTGCCTTGGGCGGCTTTGAGATCTTCGTCTAATTTTTCGGAACTGGTCTTTAAATTCTCTATCGTTTTTTTCAAATTTGCCCCAGATTCTTCATCATGCAATAAAACGCCTATTGTTGAATTGGGATTACTACTGGCTACTTTGAGATTTTCAACAAAAACATTGGCCGTTTTGGTCATTTTTTCTAATTCCGAAACCGATTTTTTAATCGAATTAAAAACAATTGTATCCGAAACTAAATCATTTGCAAGTGTTCCTTTTCTGTTTAATTTTGTGCTATACTCATTAAGGGAAGCGATTAATTTATCTGCTTTTACAGAAGCATTGTTAAGTGACAAGGCTACCGAATTAATATTATCATACAAAACATTGTCATTTAGCAATTTCCCGACAGTGCCCTCATTTGTTGTTAGCTTGTGACTTATTTTTTTAAAATCAGTAGTTATCGCCAGAAGGTTTTCATTATTTTTCTGCAAAGCAATCATCATATTCTCTGTAGAATACGTACTACCAACTCGCAAAGTATCTCCATCCATCACTGATTGGGAATTTTCTGTACCTCCGTAAATTATCACAACTTTGTTTCCAATAAGACCATCCGTTCCTATTTTGGCTTTAGCATCTTTCACAATAAACTGTTGTGCCGTGTTTTCAATATCTAAAGTTACCCAAACATTTCTATTTTTACTAATTCGAATACTTTTTACCTTTCCTATTTTTACTCCTGAAAGCCAAACATTGGCTCCAGTTTGCAGTCCATTTACCTCATCAAAAACAGAAACCAATTGCATTTTTTTCTTGAAGGTTTCGTGAAGATTTCCCACCATCAGAATACCTCCAAATAAAAATAGCATTCCTATAAAAATAAATAGACCTACATACAGCCCACGCTTATTTGATGATTCGTTCATGGTTTAAAGTGTAAAATTATAAGAGTAAAATTTTTTTATTTGTTCATCATTAGTATTAAAAACATCTTCAAATGTTCCAACTTTCAAAAAGGTTCCGTCAATTAACATAGCAATGCGTCCGCAAGTATTTTTTGCACAAGTGAGATCATGTGTAATAATAATAGAACTTGTTTTATACTGCTGTTGAACATTAACAATAAGGGCATTAATTTCAGCGCAAGTGACAGGATCCAAACCAGCGGTTGGTTCATCGTACAACATTATTTCGGGTTTCAGAATTAACGTTCGAGCAATACCCAATCTCTTTCGTTGCCCACCAGATAGCTCTTCAGGATTTCTTTCAATTTTGTCAATTAAGCCAACTGCGTCTAGTGCTTCTTCAACAGCATCACTCACTTGTTTTCGGCTAAGATGTTTTACATTCATAGTCAATGGAAACGATAAATTATCATACACACTCATGCCATCATATAAAGCACTATTTTGGAATGAAAATCCCATACGTAAACGCAATTCATCCAATTGTTTCGGTTTTAATTGATTCAATTGTTTACCCAACATTGTTATATTTCCCTTATCTGGTTTTAATAGCCCTGCCAAAATTTTAATCAAAACCGATTTTCCAGAACCAGATTTACCCAGTACTGCTAAATTTTCACCTTTTTGAACCGTCAAATCCACTCCTTTCAAAACCTCTAATTCACCAAAGGACTTATACAATCCTTCTATTTTTATGACCGTTTCTTCTGGATTGGCTAATTGAATTTTCTCTTTTTCCATAATTAAAAGTATCTAATCCAATTCACAATTTGTACTATTATGACCTCTTCCAGAAAGATCAAAAATATCGAAAGTATTACGGCTTGATTGGTTGCTTTACCAACACCTCTCGTTCCGTGTGTTGCGAAAAAACCTTTGTAACTACTAACAATCCCAATCGTAAATCCATAGACCAAAGCTTTTGTAAGCGACGAAAAAACATCTAGAAAAGAAATGTTTGCAAAAGCATCATGATAAAACACCTGCAAGCTTGTCGCTTCCTCATTCGAAACGTTATAATACGATCCAACCAAGCCTACAAAACTACAGTAAAAAGAAAGTATGGGAATAGAGATGGTGGTTGCCATAACTCTGGTAACCACAAGATATTTAAAAGGATTAATTGCCGACACTTCCATGGCATCAATTTGCTCGGTTACTTTCATGGATCCCAATTCAGCACTAATACTGGAGCCTACTTTTCCAGCACAAATCAATGAGGTTACCAATGGGCCAAGAGCTCTCATTATTGCAATTCCCATTAATGACGGAAGCCAAGACACCGCTCCAAAACTTTCTAAAGAAGGTCGCGATTGTTTTGTAAAAACAACTCCAACGATAAAACCAGTAAGTGTTATTAATGAAAGTGATTTTAAACCAATCTCGAAGCATTGATTAATAATTTCTCGAAAATGAAAAGGTGAAGTAAAAGCTTCTTTAAAAAAACGGACAACGAACCGGTAACCATTGTAAACACCCTCAAAATAAGAATCAATTTCTTTTGAAAATAAATATTTTTTACGTTCTACAGTATTCATATTTTCGTTTTTATATTTAATTTCAAAGTTTACTTTTCGCTTTATTCATAAAACAAACGTATTGATTACCAATACAAAAGACTCAGAAATATTTATAAATTTACAAAAAAAAGCGGCATAAATTCGAGCGTTTCTTATGTAATTCACTGATAATAAAAAAGGTACTGATTCAACCAAAATTTAATTACTCAAATAAGAGAAACACCATTACAGCTAATGCCTTTTTTGACAAATAAATATAAAAAAAACGGAGTTAGAAATTTCATATATTTCTAACTCCGTAATATTGATAAAAGCCGAAGAAACCTTATTAAAACGTACTTTCAATTAAAGTCAAATTTTTCATATGTTAAAAAATTGACTTTATATATTCCCCTTTTTTATAATGATCACAAAATGGAAACTATATCGAAATCTGATTTATTCTACATCTTGAGTCTCCTCAATTTCATCGCCTTTTCTACCCACTTTCACTTTTGGATTGTCTTTAGTTCCTGTAACTGTTAAAGGAATTCCAATAATTCCCAATGGCGGTAATCCTAATCTCATTTTTATATTCAACTTTCCATCCAGACTGGACGTTCCTTCTATTCTTGGTCTGAAACCTGCAAATTTAAATTTAAACCTTTCTATAGTAATAACATTGTTTTTTACAGTTGTTTTGATATCGACTTTAGACAACTCCGGATTTTTAATGGCTTCATGATCCGTAGTTTTACTCACAGCATTAAACATTTTCATCCCTTTTAGTTTTACATCTTTTATAGAGAGAATACCTCCGCCAATTAAAGAAGGGTAAACAGGCATCATATCTTGATTTAGCCTTCCTTTTATTTTGTAATCTAAAGAGATAATTCCCTCAGCATTTTCAGCAGCACTAGCCATTTCCCTGAACATTTTTACTTCTTTGTAGGCTCTTTTGACATCAAAATCAGTAGCTTTTATACTGTATTCAAAAACGGCTTTTTTAGGAGTAATTCCTTGATAAGCGGCATTCATAGCGACATTACAACCAATTAAATTGAATCCTGTATTTTGCATTAGCATTTTACCGCCTTTCATTTTTATAGCCCCTTTTCCATCTTGTAAATTCAATCCTTGGTAATTGATTTTGTGTGCCGTAGCATAAAATTGCAAATCAAAATTGGATGGGATAAGAATTACGCCTGTTTCTTGAGCTGTTGTTTGTGGTGCATTATTGGGAACGGTTGTTGTTGAAGGAGTTGAAACTTTAGCAGTACTCGACATGAATTCATCTACATTGATGTATTTTGAATTTAAAGTAAATGACCCTCTCAAAACTCCTTTTTTGGGAGACAAAAAATTAAAAACATTTTGCAAATACCCATTCAATTTAAAATCGGACTGTCCATAAGACGCCAAAAAGGTATTGAAAGCCATTTTATCCTGATTGAATCTAAAGATCCCTTCTTTAATCAACATTGATTTTGGCAGGTACTCCGTTGCCACATTAATATTTCTAAGTTCAAGCGTTCCTTTATTTTGCAAACGGCTGTAATTTCCTTTTTCGGCATCACTTTGAATTCCTTTTAAAGCCAAATCTGCTTTAATAAAACCGTCTACATCCAATCCTTTTTGCGAAAACACCTTGTAGATTTTACTAATATTCAATGTCCCTTTGGCTTTGATATCATAATTCAAATCATCAAAATTTTTCAAATCGGCTTCGACCAAAAAAGGTTCGCCTTCAAAAGTAAAAGTTGCTGGTTTTAAAACTACCGAAAGACCATCATAAGTTCCTTTTTGATTGTTTATTTTTGAATTAATATTGATATTGGTTATTGGATTTGGGTAATATGGCGTTTTTACAAAACCATTATTCAAATTCAATCTTCCGTTAGTATTTGGAAAAAGCCCATGCTTTTGGTCGTATTTCCCTTTGGCTTTTACATCGGCAATTAGCATTCCTTTTAATTCAATATCAGAAATTCCTAAAGCACGATTCAGTTTCTCTAAATCAATGTTGGAATTCAAAACCAAATCAACCACAGGAGTGGTCAACCCATTCATTTTTAATTGCGTTTTTAATTGATTTTTTTCAACGTTTAAAGAAATGTTCCTAGCATTCAAATCTAACAGTTCTGGATTTAATGAAGCCACTTTGGTACTGATATCCATATTCAAATTGGAAACCGGAAAAGCACTTTTTTTATAATTTACAAATCCATCTTTTAACTTAAAATCCAAACTCAAATCGGGAGCTATGTTTTGCGAAGCAATATATTTACCTTTAAGAGTAAAAAGCAAATCGACATTCCCTTTTAATTCTGTGTCTTTGAGCCAAGTAATGTATTTTGGAGGAAATGCAGTGAAGAGATCATATAAATTACTTTTGTTTGATTTTATTTTAAAATCAATGTCATAACCATCCTTTAAAAAATCAAATTTACCTGTAAAATCTACTAGAAGTTTATTGATAAAAAGATCATTTTGTTCAAAAACAAATGATAGCGAATTCGTATTTATTTTGGTAATCAAATCCCCATCCACTTTTTTGTTCATTAAGTAGGGTTCATTTTCATAAATAATATTCAGCTTTTCAATTTTAGCCTTCGAGTGCAGTGCAAAAATGGCTTGACTCAAATCACCATTCCCTAAATAATTAAAACCTATAGCATCGATATGAACTTTGGTAGATTGATCATCATAAACAATTTTACTGTTATTAATTTCAATTGCTTCTAATTTCAATCCTGTTTCTGTTTTTTCTTTTGGAGTTGATTCTTTCTCGGATATGTAGACATTATAATTAGCTTCACCGTTTTGGTTCACTTTTACATTAATCAACGAATTAGAAAGGAAAATTTCATCAATTTTTATTGTTTCACCAAAAATAAGGCTGGTCACATTGATTCCAAAAGCAACTTCTTTTGCCGTCACTAATTTCTCATTTTGAAAAGGGGCAGATCCATTGAGAGTAAAATCATTTAAAGTTAAAGTCAAGGAAGGAAAATGACTAAAAAAGGAAACATTGGCATCTGTGTAATTCAATTCTCCATTCAACTTTTCGTTAGCTGTTTTTTTTACTTGTTCCTTTATTTTATCTGCAAACAAATAAGGCGCAATAAACATTAAGGCTAAAATAGTCACAAGAGAAATTCCTGTATATTTTAAAAATTTAAAAAAAACTGATTTGTAGTTGACTGTAGCCATATTGGATATGAATTAGTTGAGAAATTATGCCTTGAATTTTAAAAAATAGAACACTATTAAAATTTTAATTATAATCTAAAAAAGGAACTACATATAAAGTTATTTTAGACCTATAACCTTTGTCAAAGTTTTAAACTTTGACAAAGGTGCTAAACAAAATTCTATGAGTTTATAATTTTTGACTTACCATTAAATTTTCAGCAAAGCAAAAACATTAACCGTGAACAGTTTCTTTTTTACCATAATTGATAATAATCGAGGTTTCATACTCAATCCATTCTTGCCAACGTTTATCGACATCAAAATTGTCTACATATTTTCTGGCAAAGCCAAGAAAAGTAGTATAATGTCCTGCTTCAGAAATCATTAAATCACGGTAGAATTTAGCCAGTTCCGGGTCTTTTATATTTTCAGAAAGTAACTTGAATCGTTCACAACTACGGGCTTCGATCATTGCCGAAAATAATAATCGATCTACTAAAGCGTCTTTACGGCTACCGTCTTTTTTCATGAATTTAAAAAGCTCATTTACATAATGATCCTTGCGTTCCCTTCCCAAAGTCAAACCTCTCCTTTTTATCAAATCATGTACCAATTGTAAATGGTCCAATTCTTCTTTTGCAATAACCAATAGTTCTGTTACCAACTCTTCCAACTCTGAATTATACGTAATCAAACTTATAGCATTGGAAGCCGCTTTTTGTTCGCACCATGCGTGATCCGTCAATATTTCTTCGATATTACTTTCTACAATATTTACCCATCGTGGGTCTGTAACTAATTTTAATCCAAGCATAACAGGTGATTTTTCTTTCTGCAAAATTAGTGTTTTATTAGCAAATTTCTATTTAAAATAATGCTTTAACCATCTAAATTGCATTATTTTGCATCTAAAAATTTGATAAGTAATATGTCTCAAATCCAAAAGCTTTTAATAATTGGTACTGTATGGCCCGAACCTGATTCTTCGGCAGCGGGTGGACGGATGCTTCA
Organism: Flavobacterium praedii; assembly: GCF_026810365.1. Lineage (NCBI taxonomy): Bacteria > Pseudomonadati > Bacteroidota > Flavobacteriia > Flavobacteriales > Flavobacteriaceae > Flavobacterium > Flavobacterium praedii. The sequence goes on along the minus strand of NZ_CP113948.1, from coordinate 3,839,209 downwards.
ATTAATAACTTTGTTTCAACAACAAGGTTTTGAAATCGTATTTGCAAGTCCTGCTTTGGATAGTGATTACATGGTTGATTTAGCTACATTAAATATAACCAAAAAATCTATTGTTTTGAATTGTTCTAGTTTTGATATTTTTGTCAAAGAACTAAATCCGAAAATTGTACTCTTTGACCGATTCATGATGGAAGAGCAATTTGGATGGCGCGTTGCCGAAAATTGCCCTGATGCCTTACGAATATTAGATACTGAAGATATGCATTCTCTAAGATTAGCTAGGCAAAAAGCCTTTAAGGAAAAACGCATATTCGAAGTTGAAGATTTACTAAAAGAAGATGTTGCCAAAAGAGAAATAGCTAGTATTTTAAGAAGTGATTTGTCTTTAATGATATCCGAATTTGAAATGGATTTATTGAAAACGACTTTTAAAATTGACGAAAAACTATTGTATTATTTGCCTTTTTTATTAGAACCAATTTCAGAAACCACTTTTCATGAACTTCCTTCTTTCAACCAAAGAAATAACTTTATTTTCATAGGCAACTTCCTCCACGAACCCAACTGGAACGCTGTTCAATATTTAAAAGAAACCATTTGGCCGCAACTGAGAAAACAACTACCCGGAGTTGAACTTCATATTTATGGTGCCTATCCTTCGCAAAAAGTAATGCAATTGCATCAGCCAAAGGAAGGTTTTTACATCAAAGGCCGGGCGACTGACGCTAATGAAGTAGTTCAAAATGCAAGAATAGTTTTGGCCCCGTTGCGTTTTGGCGCTGGTATCAAAGGAAAATTAATCGAAGCCATGCAATGCGGCACTCCAAGTATAACAACCCTTATTGGAGCTGAATCAATGCACGGACATTTGCCTTGGAGCGGTTTTGTAACCAATGATATTCCCGAATTTATTAAAGCTTCAATACAATTGTACCAAGATGAAAAATTATGGCACAAAGCTCAAGAAAACGGAATATCCATTATCAATCAGCGGTATTCAAGGGATTTGTTTGAAAAAGATTTTATTTCCAAAATTCAATTCTTGAGTTCCAACTTAACCAAACATCGTTTGGATAATTTCTTGGGGACTTTATTACAGCATCACACTTTAAACAGTACAAAATACATGTCCCGTTGGATCGAAGCTAAAAATAGCAAAAAAGAGTAAGTCGAAGTTCTCAGTCACAGTTTTTAATGTTCCCTATAGACATTTTGTTTTTTTTGGATCCCAATATGTATAAATCAGAACTTCTTTATCTTTATCTTTATTTTTATCCTAGTTATTCTTAAAAAAATGATGTTTTTTGTTTGGAGCGGAGTATAAAACTATTTTTATTGCAAATTTTTTAATTTTTAAATCACTAAATATTAGCCAACTGAATATTTTAAAAAAATAAAAAGCAAAATTTATTTAAAAATGTTTTGCATAAACGAAAAACTAGCCTATATTTGCACTCGCAATCACAAAACGATAGCAGCCTAGTAAAATAGGGCGATTAGCTCAGCTGGTTCAGAGCACCTCGTTTACACCGAGGGGGTCGGGGGTTCGAACCCCTCATCGCCCACCAAGAAACTCCTTAAGAAATTAAGGAGTTTTTTTTTTGCTGCAAAACACAATATCAATTAACACGAACACTTACAGAACCCACGATATCTTTTACCGAAGTTCCTAAATGAAGTACAAATTCACCTGACTCAACTTTCCAACTTGAAGTTTTTTCGTCGTAAAAAGCTAAATCCTTTACATTTACTTTGAGTTCTACCGTTTTTTCCTCACCTGCTTTTAAGAATACTTTTTGAAAAGCTTTCAACTCTTTTTTAGGTCTTAAAACTGAACTTAGTGTTTGACTTGCGTACAATTGAACCACCTCAGCTCCATCTGATTTTCCACTATTTTTGATGGCGCATTTTACAGTTATAACCTCATTTTGATTAAACTCTTTTTTATCAGCAGTAATATTTGCTATATTGAAATTGGTATAAGACAATCCAAATCCAAATGGGTATAGCGATTCAATTCCTTTGGTATCAAACCATCTGTAACCTACAAAAATATCTTCTTCATAATTTACTTTTAAATTTCTACCAGGATAATTACCCAATGCATGATCTGGCATTTGATTGATAGAAATAGGCAAAGTAATTGGTAATTTCCCAGATGGAAATTCTTTTCCGCTTAAGACATCCACAACAGCATTTCCGGCTTCCATTCCACCATACCATGCCCAAACTATTGATGGAACTCTACTTTGAATTCCTGACAATTCTAATGGAGAACCTGCAATAATTACAACAATAGTTTTAGGATTAACTTTTGCCACTTCATGAATCAAAGTTTCTTGCCCATAAGGTAAACGCATGTGAACTCTATCAAATGATTCCGAATCAAAATCGTGATTCAATCCTGCAAAAATAATAGCCACATCCGATTTTTTGGCTTGTTCTACCGCTTCATCAATCAATTTCCAATCTACAAAATCGGTGTTTAATTGTCCTTTGTTGCTTCCTTCACCAGGAGAGGATTGTTTATTATATCCTTGTGCATAATTAATTTGCAATTGTTTGCCAAACTTTGTTGTAATTGCTTCAAGCGGCGTGATTTCATACAAAGGCTTTATTTCAGAACTCAATCCGCCACTACAATGTTTTCTTGTCGCGTTATCACCAATTATAGCAACCGATTTTACAGCATTCATCTGCAAAGGCAATACATTGTTTTCGTTTTTCAAAAGCACTATAGACTCTACTGCAGATTGATAAGCTACTTGTTGGTGCTCTTTTGTGTTTATATTCCCTTTTTCTCTAGTTTCAGGATCTAATACTTTTGTTTTGATCATTACCCTAAGAATATTGGCTACTTTTTCATTCACTAAACTTTCTTTTAATCGGCCTTGCTCAACAGATTTAATTAAGGGGTCGGCAAAAAACCAATCATTATAATTTGTTTTTTCAGTCCCCATTTCAAGATCAAGACCTGCCAAAGCTGCATTTTCTGTACTATGAACGGCATTCCAATCAGACATTAAGACACCATCAAATTTATAGGAGTCCCGTAAAATAGTTCTTCCGAGTAGTATATTCTCTGTACAAAATTCTCCTCGAAATTTATTATAAGCAGCCATAACCGTCAATACATGACCATCCATAACTGCAGCTTTAAACCCTGGCAAGTAAATTTCATGCAAGGCTCTGTCGCTCATTGTTACGTCAATTGAAAACCGATTGTCTTCTTGATTGTTTGCAGCATAATGTTTTACACTTGCTGCCACATCTTTACTTTGCAAAGCTTTTATATAACTCACGGCAAATTGTGATATTAAATAAGGATCTTCACTTAAATACTCGAAGTTTCTACCACATAGCGGACTACGAATGATATTTATTCCAGGTCCAAGCAATACGTCTTTTTTTCGAAAACGAGCTTCTTCCCCTAATACATACCCTCTTTTGGTAGCCAAATCTAAATTCCATGTTGCCGCCATTGCTGTACCCGGAGGGAAACAAGTCACAGCATCATCAGTTCGACCCGCATAATTCCAATTGTCTCTATTCATTTCAGCCCTTACCCCATGTGGTCCATCAGACAAAGCCCATTCCGGAATGCCTAATCTTTTTATTTCAGAAACATAAAATTTGGAATTCCCGTGTAACAAACTGACTTTTTCTTTCAAAGTCATCTTTTTTATCAAACCTTGTATTCTTTTTTCTGTTGCAACATCTGTTTGAGAAAATGCAGTGGTGCAAATTATCAAAGCCATAATTAGTATGGATTTTTTCATATTCATCATATTAAATTTTAATTCATTTTTATTTTTAACAAAACTTAAGTTTAATATAGGTTTGATCCAAACACCTGAAAACTATACGTTAATTATCATTTTACTAATTCAAAACTATCTCTCAAACGAATATCTACTGAAGACGACCCAATCATCAGATCAAAATCACCTGGTTCCGAAACAAATTCCAATGCATTGTTATAAAACGACAGCTTTTGATTGTCAATCGTAAACTGAATGGTTTTGGTCTCTCCGCGATTCAAACTTATCTTTTGAAAATCTTTCAGCTCGATTATCGGGCGTACCACCGAACCCACTTTATCTCTCAAATACAGCTGAACCACTTCTTCCCCTTTCATGCTTCCCGCATTTTTTATGTTCATCGAAACCGTAATGGATTCACTGTTCTTCATTGTTTTTTTAGACAATTTCAAATCCGAATATTCAAAAGTCGTATAACTCAATCCGTATCCAAACGGAAATTTCGGGGAATTGGGCAAATCAATATAGGCGGATTTATACACTTTATCTTCATTAATAGAAGGCCTTCCTGTATTGAAATGGTTGTAATAAATAGGAATCTGTCCTTCGGTTCTTGGGAATGACATTGGTAATTTTCCTGAAGGATTATAATCCCCAAAAAGCACATCGGCAATGGCATTGCCTGCTTCAGAGCCCAGCCACCAAGTGTACACAATGGTTGGCATATTATCGGCAATCCAATCAAAAACAAGAGGTCTTCCCGCATTAATCAAAATCACTATTGGCTTACCCGTTTTTTGAAGTTCTTTGATCAAATCTTCCTGAACTCCGGGTAACTGCAGGTTGCTTTTACTCTTGGCTTCACCGCTTTTGTTGAAGTTTTCTCCAATACTCAAAATGATCACCTCGGCTTGGCTAGCAACCAACAAAGCATCTGCAAAACCGTCTTTGCTTTTGTCCTCGACTCCACAACCTTTGGCATACAAAATTTTGGTTCTTTTGCCCACTTTGTTCTCCAAGCCTTCCCATTGCGAAACAATGTAAGTCGAATCGACATCCTTTAAATCCACAGCCCAAAATCCGTGATTGTCTCTTTTGGATTTTACCATTGGCCCGATAAACGCTATCGTTTTAAATCCTTTGGAAAGTGGCAAAACATCTCTTTCATTTTTCAATAGAACAATACTTTTGGCTGCAATTTCTCTGGCTGCCTTGGTATGCTCAGGATTATTCAGTTCTCTTTGCTCCCTTTCTGGATTGCAAAATTTATAGGGATCATCAAACAATCCCAATTCAAATTTCTTTTGCAAAATTCTTTTTACAGCATCATCAATTAAGGCTACTGGAACTTTATTTTCTTTTACCAATTGTTCCAAATGATAACGGTAGGCATTGCTTTCCATATCCATATCACTTCCGGCAGTTATCGAGGCAAGAGCCGCTTCTTTGTTGTCTTTTACATACCCGTGATTCACCATTTCACCTATCGAACCCCAATCGGAAACCACAAAACCTTGGAAATTCCATTTTCCTTTTAAAATATCTCTCAATAAATAAGTATTTCCACTCGCTGGTATTCCGTTAAGGTCGTTGAATGAATTCATAAAAGTAGCTGCGCCCGCATCTAGAGCGGCTTTGAAAGGAGGTAAATAGGTTTCCCAAAGCATTCTGTTGCTCATATCGACCGAGTTGTAATCGCGTCCGCCAACCGCTGCTCCATAGGCCGCGAAATGTTTGACACAAGCCATAACCGAATTCACATCGCCCAAGTTGCCTTGAAATCCTTTGACTCTGGCATACGCAATTTTGGACCCCAAATAGGTATCTTCTCCTGCGCCTTCCATCACTCTGCCCCATCGCGGGTCGCGGGAAATATCCACCATGGGAGCAAATGTCCAGTGAATTCCACAGGCAGCTGCTTCGGTCGCCGCTATTCTGGCCGAAAGTTCAATCGCCGTCAAATCCCAGCTTGCCGCTTCAGCCAGCGGAATAGGGAAAGTCGTTTTGTATCCATGAATTACATCGAGACCAAAAAGCAACGGAATTTTCAATCGGGATTGCATGGCCAAATCTTGATATTGCCGCGTGTATTTGGTACCCATTATATTCAACATCGAACCAATTAGCCCTTTTTTGATTTCGCTTTTCTTATTGGAATTAATGGTAATGGGACCAGTAGCGGCATTGTCTCCTGTGTATTGGTTGAGTTGTCCAATTTTCTCTTCGAGGGTCATTTTCTTTAGCAAAGTTTCCACTTTTTGATCTATCGTTTGTTGCTGCGAAAAGGCAAAAACCGAAAGGAATAGTAGTGCTAATGTTATTGTTTTCTTCATTATAAATTTTTTATATGCAATTAGCCAAATCGCTATTTTGATTTAGCTCATTTTTTAAATTCTAAAAAATTAAGATTAAAATTTCCTCTTTCAAATTGAACGTGAATTGTATTAATTTCTTGTTTAAAAACTATATTTTTGAGTGTAACGTATTAGCAAATAAATAGAAGCTTTTTTGTCGCAACACCTCAACTTTGATTTTGCATTTGCTCCCAGAGTGATGGTTATAAAGCATCGTAATTAGATATTGCAGCATCTTTTCTAGGTCTCCGGGAGTTTTATACAAGTATGATATTAGATATAACCCGTTGGGTGAAATTAATTTTTACCACATTGAAAAATAGAATTTATAGTTTTTAAAAGAAAGAAACAAATAGCCGTTTTACTATTCACATAGCTATTCTATGTGTGAAATAGTGCTATTTCTATTTATTCTTTCCCTTTTAAGTACTAATCTATGATTCTATGTGGCTAAATTTTTAATTTATTTGATTTTCGTACAGCAGGTTAATCTATTAATTTAATACACCAAAGTTTGAATGGCATTGGGTAAAATAGTAATTTGGGTGGCTTGGGTTCCTATGCACAAATTGTAAATTACGGTAGCCTCACTTTGATTCATAACAACCGTTACCATTTTTCCGTCTTTATTCAAAAATGAAGTGCTCAACAAACTGCTTCTGCTCACGGCAGTACTCACTCTTTTGGCTTCTGGACGAATGAATTTTGAAAAATGTCCAATATAGTAATACGATGGCGTATAAATTAATTCACCCGTTGTAGTGTCCGCATGAATGGGTGCAAAACAAAAATTACCTACATGATTGGGTCCGCCTTTTTCATCCAAAAGGATATTCCAATCAGTCCAACCCACAGTTCCGTTATTAAAATCATTTATCATTGAAGTTCCATAACGCTCACCATTAGCCCATAGTTGGTAGTTTTTAGCATCAAATTTTTCGATACATCCTTCGGTAAATATCAAGTTTTTATCAGGATATGCTTCATGTACTCTGGCTACATTATCAAACATTGGGGTACCTCCTGCCCAAGTTTCATACCAATGAAAACCCATTCCCCAAGCATATTTGGCCGCTTCTGGATCTCCAAAAATAGTATTGGCACGTTGCACCATCAAATCGCGATTGTGATCCCAAACTATTATTTTTTTAGCTCCTAAGCCTTCTTTTTTCATTGTTGGACCAAGAAAATTCTTCAAGAAATCCCGTTCAGCTTCAGCGGTAAACACACAGGATTCCCAAGTTTGAACTGCCATTGGCTCATTTTGAATTGAAATACCCCAAATCGGAATCCCTTCTTTTTCATAGGCTTTTACAAACTTGGTATAATACGTTGCCCAAGACTGGAAATACTCTGGCAAAAGTGTCCCACCTTTGAGCATGCCTTTATTACTTTTCATAAAAGCGGGAGGGCTCCATGGACTTGCATATAAAGTCATTTTTCCGCCAGCTGTCGCTGTTGCTTTTTTTATCAGTGGTATTTTAAATGCTCTATCATGTTCTATAGAAAATGTTTTCAATTCAGTATCGCCTTCCTTTATATAGGTATAACTCCCGGAAGCAAAATCCGAACTGTGAATTGTAGTTCGCATCAAAGAATACCCAATTCCCTTGTCCTGACTGTAATATGCATTCAAGAATTCTTGCTGTTTGTCACTCGATAATTTGGCAAAAACTTCGGCACTGGCATCCGTAATTGCACCTCCAATTCCCAGAAATGATTGAAACGTTTTGTCTGGATTTACAAATACCGAAATTTGCCTTTCAGTAGGTTGAATTAATTCTGAAAACGTTAGATCATCTGTTTTAGTCAATCTTAAATTAGTACTTTCGGCTGTCGTATAAACTGTAACCGTTTTACCATTTGTACTATACGATTGATTTTGTGATTTACTTTTTTGTTGTGCAAAAACAAAAAAAGTAGCTAATATTAATACTGTGGTATTTATTTTTTTCATTTTTTAGATATTTATTTTTTTAAAGATCCTTTGGTTGTAATTCTCTTGTTTTTTTATAATAATTAAGACTATTGATTGTTTTACGCATACCTTTCATCTATTTATCAATGCTACTTTAGCGATTAGTACTTTTAATCAGTTGTATATAATTTCGACAAAAACTGGAAAATGATCTGATGGGTATTTCAAATCTTTAGCATCCGATAAAACAGCATATTTATTGACTTTAACTTGGTTGCTTTTGGATAAAAAAATGTAATCAATCAAATGCGTTGTTGCTTCATTGTATTTAAAACCATTAAAAGTTCCATAAGGCCCGAAAGGTTTTTCTTTTGAAATTGTTTTAGCATCATTCATTTTGTTTTTTAATGCAACTATTCGATCTGCTTCGGGTTCTGAATTAAAATCGCCCATTAAAACAACTGGATATTTTTTGGTATTCAATTTTTCAATTCTAGAAAGAATAAGTTCTAATCCTTTGGTTCTGGCTACTTCACCCATATGATCCAAATGAGTATTAAAAACCCAAATCAACTTATTAGTTTGTTTATTTTTTAATAAAGCATACGAGCAAACTCTGTTGCAGGCAGCATCCCATCCCAAAGAAATGGTATCAGGAGTTCCAGACAACCAAAAAGTATTGGATTCTATCACCTTGAATTTTTCTGTGTTATAAAAAATATTAGATGATTCTCCTTTGCCAATTCCGTCTCTTCCTATTCCAATATAATTGTATTGTGACTGCGCTGTCGCGATATCCAATACTTGATTGGGTAATGCTTCTTGTACTCCAAAAACATCAGGTGCATAAAATTGAATCTGTCCATTTAAAAAATCCTTCCTATGCGCCCAGTCATTCTCTCCATCTGAGGTTACATCAAGACGTATATTATAGGTCATTATTTTTAGGGTTTGAGCATAGGTCATCAAACTTGACAAAACAAAGCAAACAACAATTAGATTATTTCTTTTAGACATATTTTTAAAATTTTATCTTTTATAAATTTACTACCTATTTCTGTATCAAATAATTTATAAAAAAAATATATACACTCTATCATAATCTACTTCAAAAAACAGAAGAAATAAAGTTTAAAACTACTTAACCAGTCTAAATACACACCATTACTATATTAACAATTAGTAAAAATCTTTATTTAAAAGAAAATTTATCTGAATTTATAAATACATAATTCAAAACATAATCAATATAAAACATTATAAATGATGTATGCCAATCTGCCTTATAAATATGGAATTCTGTCTTGCTTACTGCAAACAAATTACATTAAAAAATTATAGCTACATATATGCTTATTTTAGTACTATACTTTTTTATTACTTTATTTTATATACTAATTAAAAAATTATTATTTATTAAAAATGACCCATAATCACAAGAGAATGGGCCATTTTACTAACTCAAACATAACTTAACTTAACTTAACTTATTTTAAAAATACCATATGCCTTTTAGATTGAAACGCATAATATTTATCATTTCATTTAAAAAAAAGTAAATTAAAAGCAGTGTTATAAAAACACTGCTTTTAACCAATTAATCTAATTACCAACCAGGGTTTTGTACCATTAAATTATTGTTCTTTACTTCTGAATCTGGTATTGGAAACAAGTTATGTTTTTCTATAAAGTTTCCATTTTTAGCAAAGCCTTCGTTTTTCAATACAGCTGCAGCGTCTCCCCAACGAACTAAATCAAGAAATCTAGATCCTTCAAAAGCCAACTCCAATCTTCTCTCAGTCTTAATTCCATCCATTGTAATAACTTTGGCTGGTAAGTTTACTCTATTACGTACTTGATCGAAATAACCTTGGGCAACTCCAATATTGCCAGACAAAAAGTTTGCCTCAGCAGCCATTAATAAAACATCCGCATATCTAATTAATCTAATGTTTGTACCATAGTTCAATTCGTTAGTAGGTCCAGCAGTTTCAGTAACAAGTGTACCGTATTTAAGTCTAAAATAGCCTTCCATTCCCCAAACTGGGGGAGCGATTTTCCAGTCAATAATATTACCATCTTTATCTTTAGCTGTTACCCAATCCCCTCCTTGAGCTCTAAGCTCATCAACGGATAAGATTGACGCCTTTCTTCTAACTAAATCGCCTTCAGCATCATACGCCTGACCCATTTTTGCCGTTGGGTAATTGAATCCCCAACCACCTGCAAGTCCAGAAGTTCCACTTATTAAGTAATCTGCTCTAGGTCCCATCAATTGCCAGTTAATTTGATTTTCCATAGCTCGGCTTCCTCCCCATTGGAAATTCCCCCAATCATTTTTGGTAGTTTCACTATAACCAATTTCAAATAAAGATTCTACACCATATTCCTGCTCTTTTAGGAATAACTTTGAGTAATCTACAAGCAAAGAGTATTGGTTTGATTTAATTACTTCATCAAATGCCTTAGCTGATTCTACATACTTCTTTTGAAATAAATATGCTTTCCCCTTTAAAGCCCAAGCAGCACCCTGAGACATTCTAAAGCGCATTGCTGCAGCATATTCGCTCTTTTTAGGCAAGTTTGGAATCGCTTCATCTAAATCTTTATGTATCTGAGCATATACTTCCTCAGGAGTAGATTTTGCCATTGCATAATCAGTTCCTTTAGGCTGTGTCAATCTTAAAGGCACTCCTCCCCACATTGAAACCAATTCAAAGAAAAAGTAAGCTCTAAGAGCCTTAGCTTCAGCTATCATTTTTACTTTTACTGGAGAATCTCCCGCAGCAGTAGCAGAATTAATAATTACATTAGCTCTCATTATACCAAAATACATTCCTTGATATGAGTGTGCAATTGCAGCGTTTTCTGGTGTATAAGAGAAGTTGTCCAATTCTTGATATGGAGGCTGATCTGTTTTATCACCACCTCCTGCAAATGATTCATCAGAAGGAAACGACTTTACCACATACATTGAGTTCCAGTCTGTAGCATAAGCCCATTGTAAAACATCATAACATGCAAAAAGCCCTTCTTCTAATTCTTGATCCGTTTTAAAATAATCATCTGCTGCTAGAACACCATAAATTGGTTTATCTAAGAAATCTTTTTCACAAGCTGTTAGCATCAAGGCTAAGCCTGCAATAACTGATAATTTATAAATTAATTTTTTCATTGTTATATAATTATAGTAATTGTCGTAAAATTAAAATGTTACTGATAAGCCAGACATAAAACGGCTAGCTGTAGGGTACAAACCTCTGTCAATACCCTGAGAGTTGTTGTTAAAACTTCCTACTTCTGGATCAATTCCTTTGTATTTAGTGAAAGTAAAGTAATCATCTAACGACAAATATAGTCTTAGGCTAGTCATACCCAATCTTTTGATTAATTCTGGTTTTAAATTATAACCCAATTGAATTTGTTTAATTTTCACATAAGAAGCATCTTGAACCATTAAATCACTTGTGTAAGTGTAAGGGTCATTACTAGATGCTCTTGGGAAACTATTAGTACTCCCTTCTCCAGTCCATCTGTCATTATAAAAGAAAGAAGGACGATTACTGTATGCAAGGTCAGTTCTAGCTAATGCCATAAAATTTTCACCACCAAATGAACCTTGTAAGAACAATTTAAAATCAAAACCTTTGTATGCTAAATCAATAGTAGTTGCAATCATAAAATCTGGATGAGGATCACCAATGTACGTTTTATCACTAGTATTGATGTCACCATCACCATTTGTATCAACAACAATTGCGTCTCCAGGTGCAGGGTTATAAGCTGTAACATGACCTAAGCTTGCTTTATAAGCGTCAACTTCTGCCTGGTTTTGGTAAATCCCATTTGTTTTAAATCCTCTATAGTACCAAACTGGCTGACCTAATTCAAAAACAGTAACAGTTCCCAATGTTGGAAGCGCAGCTCCATCAACTCTAGTAAGTAACGGATTTAAATAAGTAACTTCATTTTTCATGGTAGTCATATTCAGGTTAATTCCATAACTGAAATCATTCTTTTGTTCTCTCCAACCTACTTCAAATTCCAATCCTTTATTAGTCACATCTCCTGCATTTGCAAATGGAGCAGAATAACCTGTTGATAAAGGAGGTGATGAAGGAGTCAATAAATCTTTAGTCACTTTGTTGTAATAGTCAAAACCAAATGTTAATCTGTTGCCTAAAGCTCTTAAATCAAATCCAAAATCAGTTTGCTCAGTTGTTTCCCAAGTTATATCTTCATTTGGCAAGGCTTTAAGCTCAGCAACAGGACGCATAACTCCATCGGCATCAGGGTATTTTAAACCATCTTTTGTTACAAGAGCTCTCCATTGTCCCGCAGCGATATTAGCCGTTGAACCATTTTGACCCCAAGAAGCTCTCAACTTTAATTGATTTACCGCTTCAATACCCCAAAAAGATTCATTTGATATCACCCATCCAGCAGATACCGCTGGGAAGTAACCTGAGCGCTTATCCGGTGCAAAAAGTGAAGAATTGTCATTTCTCAAAGAAGCTTGAAACAAATATTTGTTATCATAAGAATAAGTGATACGTCCAAAATATGAATTCATTGACGAGGGATATTTATTACCAGCAACGGTCCCTGTTACAGGAGTTTCACCAACTGTAGACCAGTTGTCGCCTTCTTTAATCATACCATTGGTAGAAGTATTTAAATAACTAGATTCTGAGTCTTGAGCAGACATCCCCAACATAGCAGAAAATTCATGCTTATCAATTGTTTTGCTGTATGTAGCAAAGTTCTCCCAAAGCCAAGTTTTAAACTGCGACTGATTAAATGTTTTTGTATTTATATTAGATGTTTTTTGTGAATTCCACCAGAATTTTGGATTCCAATCCTCAAAATTTGTAAAACGCTGTTCAATACCATAACGTGTTGTAAAAACAAAACCATCAAAAGGTTTGATATTAGCATACACATTTCCAATAATCTTAGTTTCTGTATTAAGTCCATTATCAATTGCAATTTGACCAATTGGGTTTGCTATTTCGTTTCCGACATACTGAGAAAGACCATAATATTCTCCATTTTCTGTCTTAGCCAAAGGATATCCAGCCGCTATTGCAGTCTGTACATGTTGTGGGAGTACACTACCGTTAGGATAATAAACAGGAGTTAATGGATCCATAAGCATAGCATGATTCATGATTCCACCGAAACTATCATCTTCCGTAAAAGATTTACGCTTATTTACTGAATAAGAAAAGTTTTCACCAGCTTCAAAATACTTACTCACTTTATGATTCGAGTTAACTCTGAAAGTAGTACGATTGAAGTTACTTTTATTTCCACCAAAAAGTCCGTCTTGAGTAAAATAATTTCCGGAAACCATAAATGTAGATACCTCATTCCCTCCAGATATCTGAAGCGAATTATGCATCATAGGAGCAGCATCTTCAGCAGTTTCATTAACCCAGTTTGTTCCTTCTTTACCTGCCCATTCTCCCACGTTTGGATGAGTTCCAGCAGGATTAGTTTCATTAATCCAATGAACATATTCATCAGCATTCATCACATCTAATTTTGTTCTTAAAGATTGAAAACCAAGTTGTGAACTAAATGCTACATTCATAGATCCAGATTTACCTTTTTTAGTTGTTATCATAACAACCCCATTACCACCATCGGCTCCATAAATAGCTGCCGAAGCAGCATCTTTTAAAATTTCCATCTTCTCGATATCATTTGGATCTAAGTAATCAATGTTACTTGTACGCATTCCATCAACAACATAAATAGGATCAGAATTACCATTTGAACCTGCACCACGAATACGAATCTTAGCACCAGCTCCTGGAGCACCAGATTGAGGCAAAACAGTAACACCAGCAGTTTGGCCTTGTAATGCTTGAGAAGTTAATGCAACAGATAAATGAGCAATCTGATCGGACTTAATTGAAGATATTGCTCCAGTTACAACGCTCTTCTTTTGAGTACCATAACCAACAACTATAACTTCCTGTAGGTCTTGAGTAGAAGAATACATTTTAATCTGTAATTCTGTTTGACCATTGATTGACGATTCAACGGGTTTGTATCCAATAAAAGTAATAGTCAAAACTCCATCTTTTGGAGCCTTTATTCGAAATCCTCCATCAAAGTCTGAAGCTACAGAAGTTGTTGTTCCTTTTAAAACTATGGTTGCCCCTGGTATAGGAGCTCCTTTGTCATCAATGATTTTTCCGTTTATTGTAGTATCCTGAGCATACCCATAAAACGAGAATAAAATTGATGAAACACAAAAAATAAATGTTTTTAATAATTTCATTTTTCTGATTATTTTGGTTAATTAATTAGTTATTTAATGCAATAATAAGCCTTTAATTTTCATATTAACATTTTAAAACTACTACAAAAACACATCAATAACGATATAGTGATATTACAAAAACACATCATAATATTTTTAAAACACTATTAATCATATATTTAAATATTAATTTACTCTAGTTAAAAAAATATTAATTTAAAAATACCACTACATTTAATATAATTTAAATACTTTAGCTGTAAATCACATAATTATACAGAATTCTGTACTAAATATTTCCTAAAAAGGTCAAATAAAAGATCTGATTGAATTAACTAATACCATTAAAACACATAATCTAAGAAAAAAATTAAATGAAACTCAATAGACTCTTAACCTTTCTTATAATAATCTACTCTCCAATTGCAATAATAGGGCAGGTAAAAAAAATTGGTCTACCACTCATTAAAAATTACAGTAGAATTGAATATAAAGGAGGGACTCAAAACTGGACTATTGATCAAGATAAAACAGGTAATTTATATTTTGCAAATAATGAAGGTATCCTCCAGTTTGACGGATCAATTTGGAATAAATACAAAGCAAAAAATTTAGATGCAATTAAATGTTTAAAAGTAGATCCATCAGGAAAAATCTATGTGGGCTGCTATAATGAGTTTGGTTTCTTTAAATCCAATTCAAAAGGAAAACTAGAATACTTTTCTATTTCTAAATATTTAGACAAAAAAAAACGTAATTCGATGGATTTTATATGGAGAATACATCTTTTTAATGATGAAGTTGTTTTCCAATCCTTTGATGCTATTTACATTTATAAGAACAATAAAATTAAAATCATTAATGCTCCTAAAAAGTTTCAATTTTCGTTTCTAATTAATGGTAGGCTTTTTATTCAGGATTTTAACTATGGCCTACTTGAATACAAAGACGGGATAATAAAAATGCTCAAGGGAACTGATAAACTAAACAATTCTGAAGTTTGGGGTATGGCAGAAATGTCAAAAAATAAATTTCTGATTGCTACACTTGATAAAGGTCTATTCCTATTCGAAAATAATCAAATAAAACCCTGGAATACTGAAGCCAATATCTTTATTTTAAAAAATGGGTCATTAGGATGTATTTTATACAAAAAAAAATACTTGATTATCAATTCTGTACTAGAAGGTATAATTGTGAGTGACTTAAATGGAAATATTATCCAACATATTAATAGAAACAAAGGATTACAAAACAACACAGTGCTAACTTCTTTTATTGACAATGAAAATAATCTTTGGCTTGGTTTAGACAATGGTATCGCGTATGTGAATGAAAATTCATTTCTAACGTATTATGGAAATAGTAATAATTTAGGTACTGTTTACTCGTCTGTGGCACATAAAGGAATTTTATATGTCGCTACCAATCAAGGTGTTTTCACCCATCCATGGAGTACTGATTTCAAAGAAAATTCTTTTAAACTTATAGAAGGAACTACTTCCCAAGCATGGAATGTTCAAATTTTAAATGATGAAATTTTATGTTCAAGTAATAGAGGGGCCTTATTATTACAAAACGGCAAAATGGTTCGTAATTTAGACCCCAAAGGGTATTTTGGTATCAAAACTATCCCCAACCACCCCAATTTATATTTAGGAGCGCTTTATAATGGCTTTTCTATCTTCGAAAAGACCAAAAACGGAATCGTATTTAGAAATACAATTCAAGGAGTAAACAAATCATCAAATACTTTCGAAATTGACAATGATATTATATGGTTAAAAAAATATGAATTCATATATCAAATTAAATTAAGTCCTGATTTGCGAAATGTAAAATCAATTCATGTTTTCAGAAGATTCTCAAAAACCAACCCTGGAATAGGGAGTCTACAAAAAATAAACAACAAAATATATTTTCAATCCAATACTATATTTTACAATTTTAATTCCGAGAAAAATACATTTATTGAAGACAAATCAATAACAGATTTATTTAAATCAACCCCAAAAGTAAAAGAAATCACAGAAGATAAGAATGGAAATTTGTGGTACATTTTCAATAAATCAGTTGGTGTTTTAATTAAAAAAGGACCCTATAAATACATAGACATAATTGCACCTTTATCTAACCTGTCCGGAAATTTAGTGCCCGATTTCTCTTCGATAAACACTATAGACTCTAGAAACACATTTATAGGATTGATAGATGGCTTAGCACATTATGACTCTTCAATCGAAAATAGTAAAGTGGATAAACCAAAAGCATGCATACGAAGCTTTTCGTATCCTAGCGACACTATTTATTTTGGAAATGGAATCAACCAAAATAAAGAATTTAAATTACCATATGCCTCAAATCAAGTAAAATTTACTTTTTCGTCACCTTCATATGAAAATTTAGAAAATTTAGAATTTTCCTATCAACTTGAAAATTTTGACAAAAATTGGAGCAATTGGTCAAACAATACGATAAAGGAATATACAAATCTAAAAGAAGGAAACTACAAATTGAACGTAAAAGTGAGAAACAATGCAAGCGTTCAATCTGACGTATCCTCTATATCATTTAGAATCTATCCACCTTGGTACAGACATTCATTAGCATACTTGTTTTACTTACTAATCGTTGTCGCTATTGTGTACTATATTCGATTTAGAATAAAAATAAAAATAAGAAAAAACAAGTATTTTGAAAAGTTAGAACAAAGAAGATTATACTTAGAAAAAGAAACAAAAATAAAACAAGAACAATACGAACTTGAAAAAGAAATAGAAAAACTTGAAAATGAAAAACTACAAATTAAAATCCTATCCAAGGATAAAGAACTAGTTAACAACACCTTGCAAGTAGTCAAAAAAAACAAAACACTCAACGGGATTATTCAAAAATTAAAAGATATTGATACAAATTCATTTGACGAAAATACCAAAGCTCAATTTACTAAATTAAACAGAAGCATCACCAAAGAGGTCAATACCGACAAAAGTTGGAAAGGTCTTGAAAAACATTTGAAAAATGTTCATTTTGATTTTCTAAAAAAACTAAAAGAAAAACATCCAACTATCTCACCAAGAGAAATGGACTTGTCAACCTATTTATTAATGAATATGTCAACAAAAGAAATAGCAGAGTTCATGAATATCTCAACCGGAGGAGTAGAATTAGCCAGATATCGGTTAAGAAAAAAATTAGAATTAAATCAAAAAGAGAATTTAATTGGATACTTAATGAGTATCAAATAAAAATAAAACTCCTTCATTTTTAATTTTGAAGGAGTTTTATTTTAAATTAGTTTATAAAGTCTAAAGTTCGTTCTAAAGCCATTCCTCTAGAACCTTTAATAAGAATCATATTAGTATCAAATTTAAATTCCTTTATAAAAATAGAAAAGGCTTCAAAAGTTTCAAAGAAAAAGAAATTTGGTTTATCAATTTTATTTTGATAAAAATCCTTACCAATAAAATAACAATCAATCTCGACTTGATGTTTTAATAAATCGACAACAAATTTATGTTCTACTAAACTCTCTGTGCCTAACTCAAACATATCGCCTAGAAATGCAATTTTATTTTTTTTGTTAAGCAAGATAAAATTTTCAATTGCCACCTTCATACTACTAGGATTAGCATTGTAAGCGTCTAATATAATTTCATTAGTACCTTTTGTTATTAATTGCGATCTATTATTTTCCGGAATGTAACTTTCTAACGCTTGTTTTATAGCTACATCTTCAACCCCAAAATATTTTCCTATTGTTACTGCTGCATTAATATTATTAGCATTATACAAACCAATCAAATGAGTAGTAATAATCTGTCCTGAATATGATATTACTACAAATGGGTTAGCCTCAATCGTAGAAATATTAACATTTGCATTCACTTTATTCACACCAAAAGAAAAATTGTTCAACACTTTTGATTTTTCCAATTGAATAGGGTCTTCCAAATTGACAAAAGCCATTTTATCTTCTCCTAAAAGATACTGATACATTTCACTTTTCCCTTTTATAACCCCTTCAACTCCTCCAAACCCCTCAAGGTGTGCTTTGCCAAAATTGGTAATATAACCATAATCAGGTTGAGCTATTCCACAAAGAAACTCGATTTCTTTCTGATGATTCGCTCCCATTTCAACAATTCCAATTTCGGTCTCACCATTAAATGAAAGTAATGTTAATGGTACTCCAATATGGTTGTTAAGATTTCCAACGGTGGCTTTTGTTTTAAATTTTTTAGAAAGTACAACATTAATCAATTCTTTAGTTGTTGTTTTTCCATTACTTCCAGTAAGAGCAATAATAGGTAAATTTAAATATGTCCTATGAAATTTAGCTAACTCCTGTAAAGCTACAAGACTGTCTTCAACCAAAATAGTTCGATTATCAATATAAAAAGCTTTGTTGTCAATTATAACATACGAAGCTCCTTTATCTAATGCTTCTTTGGCAAAAGTATTGGCATCAAAATTATCTCCTTTAATTGCTACAAAAAAGGAATTCGATTCAATTTTACGCGTATCAATCGAAATTGAACTACACTTTAAAAACAAGCTATGAATGTATTTAATATCCATTTAAAAATAGTTTAAAAAATAAAAGCCCTAATGAAAGGGCTTTTATTGATATTATGTATAAAAATTAATTTCTAGGTGATTTTTTTGTATTTGATTTTGAACCTACTCTAGACATTGCACATCTAAAACCGATGTAATCTGTTGCCATATCTTGAGGAAAAAATCTTCTTTGAGCTGGATCCAACCAATATGCTCTATCTCTCCAAGATCCACCTTTGTAAACACGTACTGCATCATTTATCAAAGTTGTTCTTTTGTTAGATTTATCATATTTTCTGTCCATTACGCCTAAACTGTCAATTTTTACATTGTGTTTAGGTGCATTATACATATTTTCTTTATCAGAAATCTTACCTTTATCGGCATCGGTTCCACCAAATTTATAATATTTACTAGATTGTTTATCACCATCTCTGTAATTAATATTATCGCTTGTACTAAAATTTTGTCTCAAATACGTTTCATTATCATCTACAGGTACTTGAGCAATTTCACCTGCTAGTCTTTTGGCGACCAGTTTTCCGTTGCTTAAAGTATCGTAAACAATAGTATTGTTGGTGATTACTTCGATTTTTCCGTCTTTACCAATTTTATTTTTAGTATAAACGTTACCTCTGAAATAGTTAAAGTCATTTGTTTCAACATCAACTATTGGTCTGTAAACATCTGCTACCCATTCCGCAACGTTTCCTGCCATATCATATAATCCAAAATCATTTGCTGGATATTTTTTCACTTCATTTGTAATATCAGCACCATCATCAGACCAACCTGCAATTCCACCGTAATCTCCGTTACCTTGTTTAAAGTTAGCCAATTGAAAACCTTTATTAGATCTTTTTCCAGAACGCGTATAACTTCCAGACCAAGGATATTTCTTTTGTCCTTTATATATGTTATATTCTCTTTGTCCTACATCAGCTGCAGCAGCATATTCCCATTCTGATTCAGTTGGAAGTCTGTATTCTGGCAACAAAATTCCTGATGATCTTTGTGCATAAACATTTTTCTCTTCAACAACTTTTCCATCTTTACCAGGTTTTGGCCCTTTCTTAGAAGCTCCTCTACCTTTTAAAAGAATTTCTTCACTACCACCGTAAGTCATTGTTGGTGCAGCTAAATAAGTTTCGGTATTGAAATTACTTTCAGCAGAAACATCCACCGATTTAGCATTCTTTTTCAAATAACCATTTTTTTCCAATACAGCCTCATTAACACGATCTGTTCTCCATTTACTAAATTCAACTGCCTGAACCCAATTTACCCCAACAACAGGATAATTTGCATAAGCAGGATGTCTTAAGTAATTATTGGTCATAGTTTCATTATATCCTAAGCGATTTCTCCAAACTAATGTGTCAGGCGAAGCACCTTCATAGATGTTTTTGTAATTAGCTTCTGTCGGTGGATACACTTTTTTTAACCATTCAAGATATTCTAAATACATCAGGTTGGTTACTTCAGTTTCATCCATATAAAAGGACATCACATGTTGTTGATTTGGAATGTTATTCCAGTCATGCATCACATCATCTTGAACAAGTCCTTTAGTGAAAGTTCCTCCTTCAACAAAAACCAACCCAGGTCCTGTCTCTTGTGTTTTATGAGCTGACCCTTTTGTAAAGCCGCCTTTAGAACTGCTTACATTCCAACCAGTACCTCTTGAAGCACTGTCGGTTTTAGATTTTTTGCTACAACTAGCGAATCCTAACATCAATGCCAGCAACAACATTACTTTTAGGGGGATAGTTTGATTTACTTTCATAGTTTCTAGTAGGTAATTATTATAATTTAGGTGGTGCAATGTAATAATTAAACATTAAATCGCAAAACCATTTTTAAATATAATTTTCTAACGATTTGTCAGATCTTATAAAAACGCAAAATTATATTTTTTATTACACAAAACAACAAAAAAGATATTTAATATTTTTTCTTTACTTTTAGCAAATATTTATGATTCAAATCGTTATCCTTTTCCATGAGAAATCTTGTATTTACCTTTATATTTTTACTACCCATAATAACTTTTTCACAAATAAATGGCAATGTATCAATCGAATGGCTTGACAACACAACATTACCTAATAATTCCAAAATCCAAACTCCAAGATTTAAAGGGAATAGCTACTTTCATGACACATATAAACAATTGATTTATCATAATTTTAACTTAAATTCATCGAACACATTAGACGAAAATAGCCTTCAAATAAGCAATATAATTTATGAATCCATTTCAATTTCTACTCTTAAAAATATAAATACCACTGAAATCCCTTTCTCAATAAACCCAACGATATATTCTTCAAAATCCAGAAATACTAGTCAAAATTTTTTAAGAATATCTCCTATAATCAAAGACAATACAGGATTCAAAAGAGTAAAATCATATTCATACAATATTAATCTTGGGGCTACAACAAAAAAAACAACCGTTTCAAACAAAAATATAATTAAAAATTCAGTTTTAGCCTCGGGAGAATGGTATCGCTTTTATATTGAAAAATCAGGAGTATATAAAATTTCTAAAGAATTTTTACAACAACTTGGAATTAACTTAAACGGCGTAGATCCAAAGAAAATCAAAGTCTACGGCAACGGAGGACGAATGCTTCCCCTTGCAAACGATGCTTTTTACCCTGATGATTTAACAGAAAATGCAATTCAAATCCAAGGTGAAAATGATGGTGTTTTCAATAAGGAAGATTATATTTTATTTTACGGTGAAGGCATTTCTAATTGGAACGAAGAAAGTCAAACTAGTGTTAATATTTATGATTCAAAGTCCTATTATTACATCAATATACAAGGGAATGATGGAAAAAGAATCACTGAAATATCACAGCCATCCGGCAGTAGCACCTTAAACCTAAACACATATGATGATTACCAATTTTATGAAGTTGATCTAAAAAACATAGCTCAAGTTGGCAGACAATGGGTTGGCGAATCTTTCGACATTAATCAGGACCAAGAATTTAGCTTTGATTTTCCAAATATTGACACTACAACTCCAGTAAATCTTTCGGTTTCTTTAGCCTCAGCGGCTTTTATCCCAACCTCATTTAAAGTTTCAGCTAATGGCGTTGATGTTGGTTCTATTTTGTTTTCTGCATTAAATACGAGTTCCGACATTCAGTATTTTAACGGAAAGCTTCCTAATAACACAAACTTTACAGCCCTACCAAATATTAAAATTAAATTATCTTACAACAATAATGGCATCCCTGGTTCAAAAGGTTTTCTAGATTACATTCGGCTAAAAGCAAAGTGCAAATTACAAGGATTCGGAAAACAATTCCCTTTTCAATATGACTTATCAAGTTCAAGTATTGGAATTATTTCTTATGATTTTTCTAATGCAGCTTCCATTTCACAAATTTGGGACGTGACAGACATCTATAATGCAACCAAATTTGACAACAATAATCAGAGTACTTTTTCATTCAAAGCTAATCTTGGAGAGTTGAAAAAATATGTCGCGATTGATCCAACAAATTATTACAACCCATTAAAAGAATCCAAATCAAGAATCGCAAATTCAAATATAAAAGGAACCGTTTTCAAAAATAATCAAGGACAATTTCAAGATGTTGACTATTTAATTATCACTCCAGATGTTCTGAAAACTCAAGCAGAAAAATTAGCAAATTTTCATAGAATTAATTCCAATTTAAATGTAAAAGTACTGACTCTTGAATCGATCTACCAAGAGTTTTCTTCTGGAAAACAAGATATAGCTGCCATACGCAACTGCATTAAATATGTATATAATAATGCGTCTTCATTAGACAAAAAAATACGCTACGTTAATCTTTTTGGGGACGCATCGTTCGATTACAAAAAAAGAATTACTAATAACACCAATATTGTACCTATATATGAATCATTAATTAGCAACACAATTGGAGAAGCCTCCTTTGCTTCGGATGATTTTTATGGTTTAATGGATGATTCCGAAGGAAATATTACAAGTTACTATGGTGGAATCGACATAGCCTGTGGAAGAATGTTAGTCAATAACTCTTTACAAGCAGACGAAATGGTTACTAAAATAACGGAATATTATGATGCTAAATCATACGGAAATTGGAGGAATCAATACATCACACTTGCAGATGATTCTGATAAAGATTCTGATAATTCTTTACAATCAAGACAAAATACACTAGCCGATGAAATTGAAACCCAAAAACCATTTTTAAATGTTTCTAAAATATTTTTAGATTCTTATACCCAAGAAGCTTCCGCTGGCGGAGAAAGATATCCAAAAGCAAAATCTGAATTTTATAATGAATTTGAAAAAGGGGCATTGGTTTTTAATTATTTAGGTCATGGAGGTGAAGACGGTTTATCAAGTGAACGAATCTGGGACAAAACGGATAGCCAAAGTCTAAACAATCAATTCAAATATCCCCTATTTATTACTATTACTTGTGAGTTTTCAAGATTTGACAATCCCAGTAGACCTACTGCTGGAGAATATATCTATTGGAATCCAAAAGGAGGTGCAATTTCATTAGTTTCTACTATTCGATCCATAGGACAATTTAGTGCCGAAAATTTCAATGATACTTTTGCCAAAAACTTATTATCATTTAATTCCAATCAGTATGTCTCTATAGCAGAAGCCTTAAGGGTTTCAAAAAATGAAAATCCCAATTCGGCAACTAATGTTGTACTCTATATTGGAGATCCAGCTATTTTTCTGGCTATTCCAAAACCAAAAATAGTAATAACCAAAATAAATGATATCCCTATAAATTCTAGTATTCCTGACTTTAAATCATTAGCAAAAATGAAAATATCAGGAGAAATTACAAATGAAAACAATATCCAAATATCTGATTATAATGGTATTTTGTCTACTATTTTGTTTGACAAAAAAATCACTAAAAGCACTTTAAATAACGATGGCTATAGCCCACCAATTAATTTTACCACTCTAGGAGAAGGTATCTTCAGAGGAAATGCAACTGTCACTAATGGCAAATTTGAATTCAGCTTTATTGTTCCAAAAGACATTAGGATTCCATTGGATAATGGAAAAATAAGTTTTTACGCCCAAAAAAACGGATCAAAGGAGGACATTACAGGATTTGACTCCAGTATAAAAATTGGTGGAGTAAATGAAAATGCCATTGCGGACAATAATAGTCCTAAAGTAAAGTTATATATGAATGATGAAACATTTGTATCTGGAGGTATTACAAATGAATCTCCTATATTTATCGCATACATGGAAGATGAAAGTGGAATCAACACTGCGGGTGGTATCGGTCATGATATTGTTGCCGTTTTAGATGGAAACGAGAGTAATCCTTTTATTTTGAATGATTATTATGAAACAAATTTAGATGACTACACAAAAGGAAATTTGCATTTTCCACTCCGAAATTTAAAAGCAGGTATACATACTCTTAGTTTTACTGTTTGGGACGTATATAACAATGCCACAACAACTGAAATGCAATTTGTAGTAGTTGGTAATGAATCGATAACACTTACAAATGTATTAAATTACCCAAATCCTTGTGTAAATCACACTGAGTTTTGGTTTACGCATAACAAACCAAATGAACCTTTAGAAGTTCAAGTTCAAGTATTAACAATTACAGGAAAAGTAGTCTGGACAAAAAATCAATCCATAACTACTTCCGGTTTTTTATCGAGAGATATTTCATGGGATACTAGAGATGATTTTGGAAATAAAATAGGAAAAGGTGTGTATATATACAAATTAATTGTAAAAGCAACCTTATCAAATAAAAAGGCAGAAAAAATTGAAAAACTTGTGATTCTTTAATAATATAGTATATTTACCCTGAATTAATTTTTATCAAATAATGAAAAAAGCGACTTTACTATTTACATTTTTATATACCTTTAATTTCATTAACGCTCAGAATTACAATACAACAACTGTTGCTGTTCCATTCCTGTTAGTTGCTGCAGATGCAAGAGCAGCTGGTATGGCAGATAATGGTGTGGCAACTTCAGCTGATACATTTTCTCAACAATGGAATCCTTCAAAATATGCATTTTCAACTGATCAACAAGGTTTTTCAGTAAGCTACACTCCTTATTTAACAGACCTAGTAAACGATATCTCATTAGCCCAATTAACCTATTATAATAAATTTAATGAAAAAAGTGCTTTTGCCGGTAGTTTACGCTATTTTGGTTTAGGCGATATTGAGTTAAGACAAGATTTTGATAGTGACGTTCGGAGAATATCTCCAAATGAATTTGCAATTGATTTATCCTACTCTTTGAAATTAAGTGAAAAATTTGCTATGGCAGTTGCGGGTCGTTTCATTAACTCTAATCTAAAATTTCCTGATGAGAACAACGATGCCTCATCAGCTAATAGTTTTGCAGTTGACGTTGCTGGTTTTTACCAATCTGAAGAAATTGCTTACAGCGATTTTAATGGAAGATGGAGAGGCGGTTTTAACTTTCAGAATATGGGCCCTAAAATCAGTTATGATAACAACCTAGTTAATTCTAATTTTTTACCTGCTAATGTGAAACTTGGTGGCGGTTTTGATTTTATTTTAGACGAATATAGTAAGATCGCCGTTAATTTAGAACTCAGTAAGTTATTAGTTCCTTCGAGAGACATAAATAACGATGGTGTAATCACAACAGAAGAATACCAAGAATACAAATCGATTAATTGGTTTTCGGGGATGTTTAAATCATTTGGAAACATAAAAGAAGTAACCTATTCACTTGGTTCAGAATATGTTTATCAAGATGCTTTTTCATTTAGAGCAGGTTATTTTTATGAAAACCCAGATTATGGTTCAAGAGAATATTTTTCTCTAGGAGCTGGATTCAAATACAGTACTGTTAAAATTGATGTTTCTTATTTATTTTCAACATCTAAAATCCAAAATCCATTAGAAAACACACTCCGTTTCTCTTTAACTTTTAACTTTGGTGAAAAATTTGAAATTTATTAATCCTCAATAAAAAATAACACAACTAAGATCCAAGCTTCAAAATTTTGAAATTGGATTTTTTTGTTTTTATCTAAAATATAAAGATTCATCACAAAAGAGTATCTCTAAAATTTATTAAAAATAATATTTCAAAAAAACTCCAACTAATAAGGTTTCAACTTATGAAATCGCCTTAAAAGAAGTTGTCGCAAACACAAATATAGATCTGGTAATACCATATTCCTTTAAAAAAAAATATTATCCACTTATGAAAGAAATAATAGCAACATCTAAAATTAGTGTCTTTGAAGATATCAAAGAATTAACAGATACCGAACAAGATTTAATGTTAAGAGCTATTGAAGTAAGAAAAAACGCATATGCACCTTATTCTAAATTTAGGGTTGGGGCGGCCATACTTTTAGATAACGGTGAAATTGTTGTTGGTTCCAATCAAGAAAATGCGGCCTATCCCTCAGGATTATGTGCTGAGAGAGTTGCTGTTTTTTATGCTGGAGCAATTTTTCCTAAGGCAAAAATATTAAAAATGGCAATTACTGCTGCTTCAGACCTAAAAAAGACTATCACAGCTGTACCGCCATGTGGAGCTTGTAGACAATCTATTGCTGAATACGAAGTAAAACAAAACACACCAATCGCAATATTTTTTATGGGGGAAAGTGGTCCAATTCACCATTCCACATCACTTAAAAATTTACTCCCTTTTATGTTTGAAACAAATTTGCTTTAAAAATAAAATAAAAATTAACATATAAATTTTAGTTCTTAGTAGGAATGTCTTATTTTTGCATCCCAACTGCTTCGGGGCGCAAATTTGTGGTGAGGATACTATTTTGCGTTACTAAGCTCTAATTGATAATACAATAACACTTAAGCAAAAGAATTAATTCAGATGAAAGAAGTTACAAAAGAAGTTTATTTAAAGTGGTACGAAGACATGCTTCTTTGGAGAAAGTTTGAAGACAAGCTTGCAGCATTGTACATTCAACAAAAAGTTAGAGGTTTTCTTCACTTATATAATGGTCAAGAGGCTGTATTAGCAGGAGCTTTACACGCTATGGATTTGACAAAAGACAAAATGATTACTGCATACAGGAATCATGTTCAACCAATAGGAATGGGAGTTGATCCTAGACGTATTATGGCAGAACTTATGGGGAAAGCAACTGGAACATCAAAAGGAATGGGTGGATCAATGCATATTTTTTCCAAAGAACACCGCTTTTATGGAGGTCATGGAATTGTAGGAGGGCAAATTCCTTTAGGAGCTGGTCTTGCATTTGGAGACAAATATAACGGAACAGGTGGAGTAACTATGACTTATTTCGGAGACGGAGCAGCTCGCCAAGGATCGCTACACGAAGCTTTTAATATGGCTATGTTATGGAAACTTCCAGTAGTTTTTATTGTAGAAAACAATGGATATGCCATGGGAACTTCTGTAGAAAGAACAGCAAATCATACCGATATCTGGAAACTTGGTTTAGGATACGAAATGCCATGTGGACCAGTTGATGGGATGAATCCTGTAAAAGTTGCCGAAGCAATGACTGAGGCTATAGAAAGAGCAAGACGAGGAGACGGACCAACATTCCTTGAAATGAAAACATACCGTTACAGAGGACATTCCATGTCAGATGCACAGTTGTATCGCTCTAAAGACGAAGTTGAAGAATATAAAAAAATAGATCCAATTACTCAAATTCTAGATGTGATTTTAGATCAAAAATATGCTACAGAAGACGAAATTGAAATTATAGATCAAAGAGTAAAAGATCTAGTTGAAGAATGTGTTCAATTTGCAGAAGAATCTCCTTATCCAGAAATTCAACAATTATACGATGTAGTATACGATCAAGAAAACTATCCATTCACACCTCATAAATTATAAATCAATTATGGCAACAATTATAACAATGCCGCGCTTGAGCGATACTATGACTGAAGGAACGGTAGCAGCTTGGCTTAAAAAAGTAGGAGATAAAATAAGCGAAGGTGATATCCTAGCTGAAATTGAAACTGATAAAGCAACAATGGAATTTGAATCCTTCAATGAAGGAACTCTTTTATATATTGGAATCCCAGAAGGAGAAACTGCACCTGTAGACTCTTTATTAGCAATAATCGGAAACGAAGGTGAAGATGTTTCGGCTTTAATAGCTGGAGGTTCAGCAGCACCAACTGCAACAGAATCTGCAACAGCTCCTACTGAAACAAAAACAGCAGAAGTAACCACACAAGCTCCTGTAGCAACCTTACCAAAAGGTGTTATCGTAGTAACAATGCCTCGCTTGAGTGATACGATGACCGAAGGAACAGTAGCTTCTTGGTTAAAGAAAGTAGGAGACAACATTGTTGAAGGCGATATTCTGGCAGAAATTGAAACCGATAAAGCAACAATGGAATTCGAATCTTTCAACGAAGGAACTTTATTGTATATTGGAATTCAAGAAGGAAGCACCGCTCCAGTTGATAGCCTTTTAGCTATCATAGGACCAGCAGGAACAGACATTAGCGGAATAGCCGAAAACTATAAAGTTGGCGGAGCTGCTCCAACAGCGACAACAGTAAAAGAAGAAGTTAAAACTACTCCATCAGAATCTGCAGAACCAATTGAAACAGTAAGTGATGGAAAAAGAATTTTAGCTTCTCCATTAGCTAAAAAAATAGCAAGTGACAAAGGAATTCAATTAACACAAGTAAAAGGATCAGGAGAAAATGGTCGTATTGTAAAAAGTGATATTGAGAACTTCACCCCTACAACGACAGCGGTACCAACTGCAACTAAAACCCCTGAAGCCGTAAAAACCGAAACGACAAAGTTATTCGTACCCGCAGGTGAAGTTTTTACAGAAGAAATAAAAAATTCGCAAATGCGTAAAATCATTGCGAAGCGTTTGGCTGAATCATTATTTACAGCACCACATTACAATCTTGTAATCGAAGTAACAATGGACGAAGCAATGCAATCAAGAGCTGTAATCAATAGCGTACCAGATACAAAAGTATCTTTCAACGACATGGTAATTAAAGCTTGTGCATTAGCATTGAAAAAGCACCCAAAAATCAACTCACAATGGAAAGAAGATGCTATCATCATCAATCACCATGTAAATGTGGGTGTTGCTGTAGCTGTAGAAGACGGATTAGTAGTTCCTGTACTAAGATTTACAGACGCCATGAGTTTATCACAAATTGGAGCAAGTGTTAGAGATCTTGCTGGTAGAGCAAAAAACAAAAAATTATTACCAACTGAAATGGAAGGAAGTACTTTCACTGTTTCTAACCTTGGTATGTTTGGCATAACAGAATTTAATTCTATTATAAACCAACCAAACTCCGCTATTTTATCTGTTGGAGCTATTGTAGAAAAACCAGTAGTGAAAAATGGACAGATTGTAGTTGGGAACACTATGATGCTATCATTGGCATGTGACCACCGCACTATCGATGGTGCAACAGGTGCTCAATTTTTACAAACATTAAAACAATATATCGAAAATCCAGTTACAATGCTGGCATAATAGATTAAATTGAATATAACTATATCCCGTCTAGCTTTACCTAGACGGGATTTTTTTTTAATAATTAGTTTTAATATAAAGTAATCTAAGAAGTATATCAAACTAAAATTAATACAACAAAATTTCACTTTATTTTGCCATCTGAAAAACAAAATAAAATACTTTAAAACCTTTTCTTAACGCTAAAAATAAAATTAATAAAATTAAAAATTTGGGCATGTCCTTGTTGCAGATCATTTTGGGCAAATAACATCATTTTTCAAGCAACAAGGTCGGGCTGTCCATTGTATTCCCGATTAACAAAAACTACGGCAAAAAGCCTTGTTTTTCTAAATCGGGAGATGCCATTTCCATCCCTCATGCAAATTAGTTTTCACAACCTTTTTATTGGTTTTAAAGGAAATATACTAAAACAAAAAACAGCTCCATATAAGAGCTGTTTTTCATAAATTCGAAGTAAATAATGTTCTTAACGTATGACTTTATTAATTCAAAGTTACTACATTTTGATTTTTCATTTTTAGATTACCTTTATACACTTCTGCAATAGCTTTTCTAGATAATGAAGGCACATCTTTTGAGATCACAATCTCGTGTGTTACTTTTTTTAAGTTTGTTTCCACTTCCAAAAAATAAACACCATCAGGAAATTCCTCAAGACTATAGGTTTTCATAATACCAGCTTTACCGGTAGCAACCTCAGAATAAATTTCGTTATGCAATTTATCATATATAGTTACATTTGCTTGCTGAATCTCATTTACCGAAAAACTAATTTCTTTTCCTGTTCCTTTTTTTACATTTAGTAAAAAATCACCATCAATTGCGTAAGTATTCATGGTAGTCATTGCTACTAATACTACTAGACTTAATTTTAAAATCGATTTCATAATACTGTTGTTTTAAATTAGTAATTATTTCCACTGCTAAAGTAGCAGGATAATTCAGTTCAAAACACAACTCCATTTTCCAATACAGGTGTTATATTAACCTTACGAAAACGATATCTGACCACTTAAGATAATTGAGTACTATTCTAAGGTAATTTAGAACACACTATATATTTTTATTTTATAAAAAATAAGAAAAAAAAGTATCACAAAATCTTAACGTTTCTCACTCCTTTTTCTGCGTAAATCTGCAAAATCTAATTGAAAACAAAATTAGTAATTTCACGATATTATAGAATATCACTTTATCCCCAGGTTTAACTTTTAATTACCAGTCAATTTTAAACTATTTTGATAATAGAAGCACATACTTCGGCAGAATCTTTCAATGCTAAA
This sequence comes from Flavobacterium praedii, assembly GCF_026810365.1. Taxonomy (NCBI): domain Bacteria; kingdom Pseudomonadati; phylum Bacteroidota; class Flavobacteriia; order Flavobacteriales; family Flavobacteriaceae; genus Flavobacterium; species Flavobacterium praedii. The sequence goes on along the minus strand of NZ_CP113948.1, from coordinate 3,808,540 downwards.
ATAAAAGCTTTTAGATCACAATTTAGAGGTGTTAGAAATATAGAATATTTCCTCTTTAGACTAACAAATATTTATGCTTAATTTTTACGCCTCCACAGGTTTTTGACTTGATCCAATATCACTTTATTCGGTAACCCGCTTCCATCACTCACGCGTGCACAACAACTTTAAAAATGTAATCTTCTCACACGAATATTTTACTAAATTTTAAAACTTTTTGTAAAACAAAAAACCCTTCATCGATTGATGAAGGGTTTTTAAAAAGAAAGGCGACGACATACTCTCCCACATAACTGCAGTACCATCTGCGCAGGCGGGCTTAACTACTCTGTTCGGGATGGGAAGAGGTGAGCCCCGCCGCAATAACCACCTTAAGAGGTTACAATTGCTTTGGGCAATCATCTATAATTAACAATTGATAATTCACAATTCATAATTATAGTAATATCTTAACATACTGAGATAAAGAATATAAAAAGTATTAGAAAGTTTCTTCTCCCGACCGGAGTCGGGAGAAAAGGTGTACATAAGCTTACGGGTTATTAGTACTACTCGACTATGACATTACTGCCTTTACATCTATAGCCTATCAACGTGGTCATCTCCCACGACCCTTAAAAGAAATCTCATCTTGTGGTGGGTTTCGCGCTTATATGCTTTCAGCGCTTATCCCTTCCAAACGTAGCTACTCTGCGATGCTCCTGGCGGAACAACAGATACACTAGAGGTTTGTCCAATTCGGTCCTCTCGTACTAGAATCAGATCCACTCAAATTTCTTGCGCCCACAGTAGATAGAGACCGAACTGTCTCACGACGTTCTGAACCCAGCTCGCGTGCCACTTTAATGGGCGAACAGCCCAACCCTTGGGACCTTCTCCAGCCCCAGGATGTGACGAGCCGACATCGAGGTGCCAAACCCCCCGTCGATATGAGCTCTTGGGGGAGATCAGCCTGTTATCCCCGGCGTACCTTTTATCCTTTGAGCGATGGCCCTTCCATGCGGAACCACCGGATCACTATGCTCTACTTTCGTACCTGATCGACCTGTATGTCTCTCAGTCAAGCTCCCTTATGCCATTGCACTCTACGCACGGTTACCAAGCGTACTGAGGGAACCTTTAGAAGCCTCCGTTACTCTTTTGGAGGCGACCACCCCAGTCAAACTACCCACCAAGCAATGTCCCCCGCAATCGCGGGGTTAGGCCTCAGATAAACAAAGGGTTGTATTTCAACAATGACTCCACAACGCCTAGCGACGCCACTTCACAGTCTCCAACCTATCCTACACATCATTTATCCAAGGTCAATACTAAGCTATAGTAAAGGTGCACAGGGTCTTTTCGTCCCACTGCGGGTAAACGGCATCTTCACCGTTACTACAATTTCACCGAGCTCATGGCTGAGACAGTGTCCAGATCGTTACACCATTCGTGCAGGTCGGAACTTACCCGACAAGGAATTTCGCTACCTTAGGACCGTTATAGTTACGGCCGCCGTTTACTGGGGCTTCATTTCAATGCTTCTGATTGCTCATAACATCTCCACTTAACCTTCCAGCACCGGGCAGGTGTCAGGCCCTATACTTCATCTTACGATTTTGCAGAGCCCTGTGTTTTTGATAAACAGTCGCCTGGACCTCTTCACTGCGGCCTCTGATCACTCAGAGGCGACCCTTCTCCCGAAGTTACGGGTCTATTTTGCCTAATTCCTTAGCCATGAATCTCTCGAGCACCTTAGGATTCTCTCCTCGACTACCTGTGTCGGTTTGCGGTACGGGTACTTATAATCTGAAGTTTAGAGGTTTTTCTTGGAAGCCCTTAGGTGTACTATCTCTTTGTCCGAAGACTCCGAGTACTATCGTATTTCCCCAAGCCGCGTGGATTTGCCTGCGCAGCCTATAGGTAGGTACTTCAACGAACTATTCCGTCAGTTCGCGACACTTTCATCACTCCGTCACCCCATCACAATTATAACTAGTACGGGAATATTAACCCGTTGTCCATCGACTGTCCCTTTCGGGTTCGCCTTAGGTCCCGACTAACCCACAGCTGATTAGCATAGCTGTGGAAACCTTAGTCTTTCGGTGTGCGGGTTTCTCGCCCGCATTATCGTTACTTATGCCTACATTTTCTTTTCCAGCCGGTCCAGCATACCTTACGATACACCTTCAACCCTGCTGGAATGCTCCCCTACCACTTAGAGTAAACTCTAAATCCATAGCTTCGGTAATATGTTTATGCCCGATTATTATCCATGCTCGTCCGCTCGACTAGTGAGCTGTTACGCACTCTTTAAATGAATGGCTGCTTCCAAGCCAACATCCTAGCTGTCTGGGCAGACAAACCTCGTTCTTTCAACTTAACATATATTTGGGGACCTTAGCTGATGGTCTGGGTTCTTTCCCTCTCGGACTTGGACCTTAGCACCCAAGCCCTCACTGCACGGAAACATTATATAGCATTCGGAGTTTGTCAGGAATTGGTAGGCGGTGAAGCCCCCGCATCCAATCAGTAGCTCTACCTCTATATAACTTTGCGCCGTGCGCTGCACCTAAATGCATTTCGGGGAGTACGAGCTATTTCCGAGTTTGATTGGCCTTTCACCCCTACCCACAGGTCATCCGAAGACTTTTCAACGTCAACCGGTTCGGACCTCCACACTGTGTTACCAGCGCTTCATCCTGCCCATGGGTAGATCACACGGTTTCGCGTCTAACACTACTGACTAAAGCGCCCTATTCAGACTCGCTTTCGCTACGGATCCGTGGCTTAACCACTTATCCTTGCCAGCAACGTTAACTCGTAGGCTCATTATGCAAAAGGCACGCCGTCACCCCACGAAAGGGCTCCGACCGCTTGTAAGCGTATGGTTTCAGGATCTATTTCACTCCGTTATTCACGGTTCTTTTCACCTTTCCCTCACGGTACTGGTTCACTATCGGTCTCTCAGGAGTATTTAGCCTTAGCGGATGGTCCCGCCAAATTCAGACAGGGTTTCACGTGCCCCGCCCTACTCAGGATACCACTATCTATTACACTTATTACTTATACGAGGCTATCACTCTCTACGGCTCTACTTTCCAGTAGATTCTAATTCTTTGTGCATAAAATATCGTGGTCCTACAACCCCAACATTGCCGTAACAACATTGGTTTGGGCTAATCCGCGTTCGCTCGCCACTACTTACGGAATCACTTTTGTTTTCTTCTCCTCCGCCTACTTAGATGTTTCAGTTCAGCGGGTTTGCCCACCTATCGGTGTACTATGTCTTCAACATAGTGGGTTGCCCCATTCAGGTATTTACGGATCAATGCATGTGTGCTGCTCCCCGTAACTTTTCGCAGCTTATCACGCCTTTCATCGCCTCTGAGAGCCAAGGCATCCCCCATACGCCCTTATTTTGCTTATTGTACCAACATTCATTTAAGAATGCCGTTTTGTTTCGTTCTCTCTAATAAATTAAAGAAAACTGCTTTCTACTTTTTATTATTTCTTATCTCAATATGTCAATGAACTTTTTTCTAAGTGAGTCGTTTTTAGTGAGTAGTGATTAGCCTAAACTAATTACCATTCACTCTTTACTATTCACTACAATAGTGGAGAATAACGGAGTCGAACCGTTGACCTCCTGCGTGCAAGGCAGGCGCTCTAGCCAGCTGAGCTAATCCCCCAATTTAATTATGAATTGTGAATTATGAATTATGAATTGCTGTAATTCGTAATCTTTCAACCCTAGAATTTCCTTTCAATCTGTCTCTATGAACGTCTTTTCAATTTATAATTATCAATTTACAATTAATAATTATTTTGTTGTCTCGGACAGACTCGAACTGTCGACCCCTACATTATCAGTGTAGTACTCTAACCAGCTGAGCTACGAGACACTCTTTTTTCTTTGATTTAAAGATTAAATGATTTAAAGATTGAACCATTCTTGCGAATTTTTAATCTTTAAAATTTTAAAATTTTAAATCTTTCAATTATTTTTTTAAATTAACAGCAAGAGTAATATAACCTTAAATCTGTAACCAATAGTCTCTTCGTCTTCTTTCTTTAGCGTGTCTTTCAACTAACACTAAAGCTCTAGAAAGGAGGTGTTCCAGCCGCACCTTCCGGTACGGCTACCTTGTTACGACTTAGCCCTAGTTACCAGTTTTACCCTAGGCAGCTCCTTGCGGTCACCGACTTCAGGCACCCCCAGCTTCCATGGCTTGACGGGCGGTGTGTACAAGGCCCGGGAACGTATTCACCGGATCATGGCTGATATCCGATTACTAGCGATTCCAGCTTCACGGAGTCGAGTTGCAGACTCCGATCCGAACTGTGACCGGTTTTGTAGATTCGCTCCTGGTCACCCAGTGGCTGCTCTCTGTACCGGCCATTGTAGCACGTGTGTAGCCCAAGGCGTAAGGGCCGTGATGATTTGACGTCATCCCCACCTTCCTCACAGTTTGCACTGGCAGTCTCGTTAGAGTTCCCGACATGACTCGCTGGCAACTAACAACAGGGGTTGCGCTCGTTATAGGACTTAACCTGACACCTCACGGCACGAGCTGACGACAACCATGCAGCACCTTGTAAATTGTCTTGCGAAAAAACTGTTTCCAGTCCGGTCAATCTACATTTAAGCCTTGGTAAGGTTCCTCGCGTATCATCGAATTAAACCACATGCTCCACCGCTTGTGCGGGCCCCCGTCAATTCCTTTGAGTTTCATTCTTGCGAACGTACTCCCCAGGTGGGATACTTATCACTTTCGCTTAGCCACTGAGATCGCTCCCAACAGCTAGTATCCATCGTTTACGGCGTGGACTACCAGGGTATCTAATCCTGTTCGCTACCCACGCTTTCGTCCATCAGCGTCAATCCATTAGTAGTAACCTGCCTTCGCAATTGGTATTCCATGTAATCTCTAAGCATTTCACCGCTACACTACATATTCTAGTTACTTCCTAATAATTCAAGTCTAGCAGTATCAATGGCCGTTCCACCGTTGAGCGATGGGCTTTCACCACTGACTTACTAAACCGCCTACGGACCCTTTAAACCCAATGATTCCGGATAACGCTTGGATCCTCCGTATTACCGCGGCTGCTGGCACGGAGTTAGCCGATCCTTATTCTCACAGTACCGTCAAGACATTACACGTAATGTTGTTTCTTCCTGTGCAAAAGCAGTTTACAATCCATAGGACCGTCATCCTGCACGCGGCATGGCTGGATCAGGCTTGCGCCCATTGTCCAATATTCCTCACTGCTGCCTCCCGTAGGAGTCTGGTCCGTGTCTCAGTACCAGTGTGGGGGATCTCCCTCTCAGGACCCCTACCCATCGTAGCCATGGTAAGCCGTTACCTTACCATCTAGCTAATGGGACGCATGCTCATCTTTCACCGTTGTGACTTTAATAGTGGTTTCATGCGAAACTGCTATACTATGAGGTATTAATCCAAATTTCTCTGGGCTATCCCTCTGTGAAAGGTAGATTGCATACGCGTTACGCACCCGTGCGCCGGTCTCTTGGTCCGAAAACCAATACCCCTCGACTTGCATGTGTTAAGCCTGCCGCTAGCGTTCATCCTGAGCCAGGATCAAACTCTTCATCGTATATTGTGCGCTTAATGAATTAAGCTATTATTATGCGACTCCAATTCTAGTGGTCTATTCTCAAATCTTTCGATTCTATTACTCTTATTCTTTTGTTCTAACATCTCTGTTAAAACGGCTGTCAATTCAATATGTCTAGGAACGTATTCTTATCGTTTAATCCGCTTTTCGTTGTCTCTCAAAGCGGGTGCAAAACTAACAATTCTTTTTGTAACTGGCAAGAACTTTTTGAAGTTTTTTTGAAAAATATTTTTCTCAATTTCTTCTCTTTTCTTATCAGCCTCTCAAGGAACGTTGCGCGTTTAGCGGGGTGCAAAAGTAACATACTCTTTTAATTCCCACAAGCTTTTTTTAATCTTTTTTGAAAATAAATCTTCTTTGTGATTTTTATTACTTGTCAGTGTTTTAAAGAACTTAGTCGCTGTTGCGGGTGCAAAAGTAGACCCTTTATCCCTTTAAACAATGACTTTTTTGAGGTTTTTTTGATTTATTTTTTAATCTATTGGTATATTGTGCTTTATACAACCCCTTTTTTATCAAATCCATCGTTCTTACTGAAAATTTTAGGCCCTTTTTACGGTTTTATTACTTTTTGTGCCTTTTCAGAAGGGATTCATACCAGATGTATTGCCCTTTTTACGGCTTGTTAGTACTACTCTTTGTTCCTAGTTGTATTCTCTCGAGATATGGACTGGGTTTTACTAATGGACATTTATCGTTCTTTGGGACGCGGATTTAACGGATTAGCTAATGCGAAGGCACGGAGGAGCGCGGATTTTTATTCCCTTCCTTAATATAATGTGGTCTTTGTATCTCTCTATAGCTGTGTCCTATTAAAAAATACAGTTCTCGCAAAGGCGCGAAGGCGCAAAGAAAATTGTTCTAAACTTGGCGCCTTGGCATCTTGGCGAGAAAAACAAAGCTTAACTTAATCTAATTCGGCGCGGTGGGACGCGGATTTGACGGATTCGCTAATGCGAAGGCGCGGAGGAGCGCGGATTTTTATTCCCTCCTTTATATAGTGGGCTTTTGCAGCTGTATCTTATTATAAAATATAGATCTCGCAAAGGCGCGAAGGCGCAAAGAAAACTGTTCTAAACTTGGCGCCTTGGCGTCTTGGCTAGAAAAACAAAGCTTAACTTAATCTAATTCGGCGCGGTGGGATGCGGATTTGACGGATTCGCTAATGCGAAGGCGCGGAGGATCGCGGATTTTTATTCCCTCCTTTATATAGTGGGGCTTTTATAACTGTATCTTATTATAAAATATAGGTCTCGCAAAGGCGCGAAGGCGCAAAGAAAATTGTTCTAAACTTGGCGCCTTTACGTCTTGGCGAGAAAAACAAAGCTTAACTAAATCTAATTCGGCGCGGTGGGATGCGGATTTTATTGATTGGCTAATGCGAAGGCACGGAGGATCGCGGATTTTTATTCCCTTCCTTAATATAATGTGGTCTTTGTACCTCTCTATAACTGTGTCCTATTAAAAAATATAGGTCTCGCAAAGGCGCGAAGGCGCAAAGAAAACAGATCTAAACTTGGCGCCTTTGCGTCTTGGCAAGAAAAACAAAGCTTAACTAAATCTAATTCGGCGCGGTGGGATGCGGATTTAACGGATTCGCTAATGCGAAGGCGCGGAGGAGCGCGGATTTTTATTCCCTCCTTTATATAGTGGGGCTTTAATAGCTGTATCTTATTATAAAATATAGGTCTCGCAAAGGCACGAAGGCGCGAAGAAAATTGTTCTAAACTTGGCGCCTTGGCATCTTGGCGAGAAAAACAAAGCTTAACTCAATGTAATTCGGCGCGGCGGGATGCGGATTTAACGGATTCGCTAATGCGAAGGCGTGGATTTTCTTTGTTTCTTCTTTACCTATATATTAGGTGTTGTTTTTTTTATGAATACGACCTCATGAAAACGAATGTCCTAGCCCTGATAATAGTGGAAATCCTTATGAGCCGGTGTTTGGCTCATAAGATTGTAGCGGATAGCAGGTTTAAGCTCCTTACCTAAACTAAGATTAATCTTTAATCAAATCGAATGGCTTTGACGGGTGAAATTTTTGTAATTATATAAGAAGGAATCAACAAAACTAAAGAACAAATCACTACTGTAAGCAGATTTAGAGCTAATATATACCCAAAATTCAAATATACAGGTGCTTGATTGACATAATAGCTTTCGGGATTGAGTTTTACTATTCCGAAATGTTCCTGCACTAACAATACTGAAATTCCAATTAAATTACCCCAAAACAAACCTCTCACTATTAGATAAAAGGCATTGTACAGAAAAATTTTTCTTACTGACCAATTATCTGCACCTAACGCCTTAAGAATCCCTATCATTTGCGTACGTTCTAAAATAAGAACCAATAGAGCCACAACCATGTTTATAGTCGCTACCAGAATCATTACCACCAAAATAACTATAATATTAAAATCGAAAAGCTGTAACCACTCGAATATATAACTGTATTTTTCAATAATTGTTTTGGTATCTAGAGTTGAGGAGGTTTTTTTATAAACTTCTTCCCCTGTTTCTTTTATCGCATTAAAGTCTTTTACAAAAACCTCAAAAGCACCAATTTGATTGGAAGACCATTTATTTATTCGTTGAATGTGACGAATATCACCTATTATATAAGTAGCATCGAATTGCTGAAACCCTGAATTGAAAATTCCGGCTATTTTGAATCGACGAATATTAGGTAATTGATTTTGGTCTTCCTTAATAAAGAAAGTATTAAAGTAATCACCCACTTTTAGATCTAGTCGATAAGCAAGAAATTGAGAAATTACAACTTCTTGGTTAATACCTTTGGAAAAAATAGGTAATCTACCCGAGACGAGATACTCTTTTAAATTCCCCCATTGATAGTCATCACCTACTCCTTTGAAAATAATCCCTTCAAATGCAGTTTCAGTTCTTATAATTCCTGCTTTACTAGCTATAGCCTGTATATGATTTACTCCAGGAACTGAAATAAACTTGGGATAAAAATCTTGATGTTTTGAAATAGGTAATACTGTAGTTTCGGACTGGTTATTATCGTAATTCGAAATTATGATATGACCATTGAATGCAGCAATTTTTTCCCTTATTTTATTTTGCAAACCTATTCCGGTAGCCACAGAAACAATCATCATAATCATTCCGATAGCAATAGCTGAAATAGCAATGTTAATAATTGGCGCCGATATGCTGCTTTTATAATCTTTGGCGGTTATAAGCCTTTTGGCTATAAAATACTCTAAATTCAAATTGTTTTATTTTGAGGAACTGAACAAATATACATAAAGTTTCATTTTACACTTTGCAAATCCAATAGTTAACACTAAATTACCACTGAAACACAAAATAATCGTTTAGAGCGGCAATTTCTTTTTCATCTCTTCTACAATATTATAAGCTGCGGGACATATTGCAAGATTCTTGAGTGTTAAATCAGTAATTTGCTGAAACTTCTTTCGATCAGTATGAGGAAACTCTCTACATGCTTTTGGACGAACTTCATATATCATACATGCGTTCTCATGATCCAAAAAAGCACAGGGCACACTTTGCAACACATAATCTCTATCTTCATCAATTCGTAAATATTGCTCAATAAACTGTTGTGGTTTTTGTCTTAAAAACTTTGAAATTCTTTCAATATCTGCCAAAGTGAATAACGGACCGGTTGTTTTACAACAATTTGCACAGTTCAAACAATTGGTTTTTTTGAATTCGGCTTCATGAATATCTTGCATAACATAATCCAAATTCTTTGGCGCTTTCTTTTTTAGCCTATCAAAATACTTTTTGTTTTCGATATGCTTATCTTTGGCTAGTTTTCCTAATTCGTTTAAAGCTGGTTTCAATGCTGAAATATATAGATGATTCAGCAAAAGTACTAAACTTTAAACTTGGAAATTTAAACTTGAAACTAAATTTTATGAAAGATCTTTTCGGAAAAGCCATACTCGATTACCAAACCAATAACAATCCTGAGGATTTAATCACTGAAACTACTATTTCAGAAGAAGATGAGATGAGTGTCGCCTATCTTTTTAGGAGTTATGATCAAATGCCAAGGATAGAACAAAAAGCACTACAACTCACAAAAGGAAAAGTACTTGATGTAGGATGTGGAGCTGGAAGCCATAGTTTAACTTTACAAAACGACAGAAATCTTGATGTTACTTCAATTGACATTTCTGTAAATGCAATTCAAGCCTGCAAGCTTCGAGGCCTAAAAAAAGCAATTATTCAAGATGTAATGTCATTTGAAAATGAAAAATTTGACACTATAATAGTTTTAATGAATGGTCCGGGAATTTGTGGCAAATTACAAAACATCCCAAAGTTCCTTTTGAAATTAAAATCATTACTTTATCCAGGAGGACAAATATTAATGGATAGCTCAGACATTATTTACATGTTTGATGAAGATGAAGACGGGGGCAAATGGATTCCATCGGAAAACGAATACTATGGCGAAACTATTTTCAATATCACATATAAAGGAGAAAAAGAAACACCTTTAGATTGGCTTTTCTTAGACTATAACACACTTCAAAATGCGGCTATAGATAATAATCTTCAATGTGAACTAATAATAGAAGGAGAACACTATGATTATTTAGCTAGACTTTCATAGTATAGAAATTGAAACAACTAATCCTTTTTATACAACACAATTAAATAATTAAATTAGATTAAATCCAATAAATAAAACAATAAGGCTTTACCTTTAAATAAGAATAATAAAAAACCTCTACAAAAAATAAAATCTTTTTGTAGAGGTTTTTATTGTACTTTAAAACAATTACCCTTGACCTGCAATTTTAATAGGTAATTCATAAAGCACTCTAACTCTTTTACCGCGATTTTCACCAGAAGACCATTTAGGAGAACTAGATATTACTCTTTTAGCTTCAATACCAGTTCCATCTCCAAGATCTTTTACTACTTTAACATTTGAAATAGAACCATCAATTTCAATAACAAATGCAACTTTTAAAATACCTCCATTTCCTTCATATTCAGGAATTTTAAAATTTTTTCCAATAAAATTTAATAATTCATTATATCCACCAGGAAATTCTGGTCTAACTTCTACCTCTTCATAGTTATAAGGAGCATCGTCAACATAAGTACTAGTAGGTTGTGCAGAGGCAATATTCACAAAAACTAAAGTAATTACTGAAAGTAAAAATTTTTTCATATCGTAAATTATTTAAAGTATGTACGCTCTAAAAAAAGAAACATTACATAGTAGGTTTTAGTAAAAATACAAAAATATTCGAATAAAAAAACGATATTCATAAATATTAATACGCAAAATTACATGTTTCTCATGTGTAAAACATAAGCTTCTGATTTTGTGACATTTAAAAACAAGCACAACGAAAACGATTGAATTATTTTAACAAAAAAAAATGAATCATAAAAACACTAAAGAAAGCCTTCCGATTTGATCGAAATGTAAAACTTGGCATGTTTAAGGAATATTCAAGTATTTATGTGTTTGCAACGAGACACGCCATTTGGGATTATTCATTACATAATCTACTATAAGTGGAGTCATTTCCTCCTTTTTACTCCATTCAGGTTGAAGAAAAAGAATAGTTTCTGATTTAACTTTTTCTGCTTGTTCTTCTGCAAAAATAAAATCATGTTTATTATAAATTATAACTTTAAGTTCATTAGCATTATCATAAACCGTTTGAGTAGGTAACTTGTTTTTTTTTGGAGAAAGACAAATCCAATCCCAAATCCCACTAAGAGGATACGCACCGGATGTTTCAATATGCACTTTTAGTTTAGCCTCTTTTAATTTTTGAGTTAAAGGATTCATGTCCCACATTAGAGGTTCTCCTCCAGTAATTACAATAGTATCTGCAAATTTAGTTGCATTACTTACAATCAAATCGATTTTTGTGGGCGGATGCAATTCTGCATTCCAACTTTCTTTAACATCACACCAATGACAACCAACATCGCAACCACCAACTCTAATAAAATAAGCTGCAGTACCTGTATGGAATCCTTCTCCTTGTATGGTATAAAACTCTTCCATAAGAGGAAGCATGGTTCCTTTATTTACTTCTAATTGAACTTCTCTAGATAACATTATATAAATTTAGTCTGCAAAGATAAGCAATTAAAAACAACCCATAGAAATCCAAAAAAAAATGGCAATTATTTCTAATTGCCATTTTTAGTAAAATTATAGTTTATTTATTTTAAAGCTTTTAAAGAATCTAATGCATATTGATTAGCTGGATCAATTGCCAACGTTTTATTAAAAAGCTCAATTGCTTTATTCTTGTCTGTATTAGCATAACTTGCAGCAGAAGTATTATAACTTTCAATTATTTTTTTTATTACTGCAGGTTTAGCCAACTCCTCCTGTCCCTTTTCTGTAACAATATTAACATAATCACTATAATATTTTATTGTTAACTCATCATTTTCCAATAAACTATTAGTTCTTGCTCTATAAATATATGCATCTTGCGTTTTTGGAGAAGCTTCAATAACAGCCGCATAAGCCGCATCTGCCTTTTTTAACGATTCAACATCTGGCTTTACAATATCTTTTCTTGTATTATCAAAATACAAACTATTCCCTAAATAAAAGTTATCCAATACATAATTTTTTGATTCTTTATTAGCCACGGCTATCTCATAAATTTGAGCTGCTTGTTTAAATAATTTTTGCTCATAGAGTTTTTTTCCAACTTCACTAATATTTATTGCTAAACTATTAGCATCCATTTCAGCTGATTTCTTAATATCTAAAATACCATTATCAAATAAGGATTGGTCAACAGTTTTACCATCTTCGCTTACTGATTTTTTAATCTTTGCAAATCCTAAAGTTTGATAATCTAAAGCAATTACTTTATTACCAGGAGTTGAGATAAAACTATCTAGTGATTTTATTGCAACATCATAATTACCGTTCTGAAAAGCTGAAAACCCTAAATAACGTAAAATTCTTGGATTAACTTTATCCAATTCAATCATTTTATTTGCCTCAATCTCTAAAGCTTTGTATTCACCAGCTAAAACTAAAAAATCTGCATGACGCATTCTAGAATTAAGAGAGTAATCTGTTAACGATAAATATTTTTCATAATTAACCAAAGCTTTATCAACATAAACTCTATATTTAGAAGGTTCATTTCTTCCCCATAAATAATATGTTTCAGCTAATTCACGATAAACAGGCCCATAATTTGGATTAATGGCAATTACTTCATCGAAAGCTTTTATTGCTTCAGTATAAGCTTTTGCTCCTTTTAACAGAACACCTAATTGCATTTTTGCTCTAATTAATGTATTGTCAAAAGAATAAGCGTTTCTATAAGAAGAGTAAGCATCATTTTGATTTTTATCACCAAAATAAGCGTTCCCTAAAGCTAAGTTTAATTGTGCATCTTGAGGATTAATTAATTTAGCTTTATTTAACACATCAATAGCTTTCTTGTAATCGGGTTTTGTAGAAAAGGTATAAGCACGACCTATGAAAATATATTCTTCAATGTCTTTCTTTTTTAAATCTTTAGTAGCAATTGCAAATTTTTGTTCCGCAGCAGCTGGATTACCATTGTCTAAATCTATTAAACCAAAACCAATATTATTTAATCTTGCTCCTTCTGTACCCAAAAGACCTTTCTGATAATATATTTTAGCAGAATCAATATTATTTTGCAACATGTAAACATTACCTAAATAAAACGCTGCAGTACCATTAGTTGGCTTTGCATTAATAATAGATTTTAAAATAGTTTTAGCACTTTCAAATTGTTCTGCATCAATTGCTTTTTTTGCTTGGTTTATATCCTGCGCTTGAATAGTAGCCACAACAGCTAATAAAGCAATACTTAAAACTTTAACTTTGTTCATCTTCATTACATTAATTATTTTATTTCTATTATTTTTTAGAGTCACCTCTTATTATATTCAGATTCCTAGCGGGTATTTTATATGGTAACAAACCCGATTTTAGAACTATACGTTGTCCTATATCTCCTGCCACAAAAGAAGAAAAACCCATACCCAATCCAGAGCCTCCCTGACAATTAACTATATATAAGTCTCTTACCAATGGATAAGTTCCCTCTGCAAAATTATTCTGAGAAGGAGCAAAATAACCTTTCTTATCTAGACCTTTAACACTTAAGATATTTATATTTTCAATTATAGAATCCATGGAAGGCATAGGTTGCGATAACCAATTTACTCCAACAACTCCAATCATACCATCATTTTCGGAAACAAATTTTAAAACTTCATTATTAGTTTTAAAAGTAAAAACATCCTTTTCAGGTAATCCACTTAATCCAGCTAATACATTCATGTAACTTACAGTACTTGAATTCGGATTATCAAAAACTAATCCCTTTATTTTTGAATTTCTATCACCTTTCATAAAACCTATAACCTCTTTTAAAGCTATCAAAGTATCATTATTTGATTTATTAGAAACAAATGCAATACCATCAATAGCAAATTTAGTTATTTTAGGAACTATTTTGCTCTGTTCGAACACTTTTAACTCTTTTTTAGTTAAATTTCTAGCAATTGCAACAATTTTAGCTTTTTTGTTAAATAAAGAATTTAAAACCTCCGATTCAGACGAAGAAATTAATGTGAATTTGGCATCGTACTTACTTTCAAAAATCATTACTTCATCTTCTACGATGGGTGTAATTGTTTCATCAACGAGAATAGTCGCTTTCCCTTTTAAAATAGTTTCATTAGCTATTGAGTCATTTTCATTTTTTTTACAACTAAAAAAAATGAAAACGATCAAAAATAAAACATAAATATTTTTCAATCTGAACATAACTATTCTTTATTACTATTATATACACGAAAAAAACGGATAATAGAATATACAATTAGAACAACACCAAGAGCAATTCTATATTCCATTTGCATGTTAAAAGGAAACTTATTCCAAAAAATAACCATTAAGCCTAAAAAAAAATAGGCTAAAAAAACCAAAACAGTTATAATAAGAAGAAATCGCTCAATAAGCGATTTCTTCTTTAAATTATTAAATAAACTATTTAACATTATTCTGCAGATTGTATAGTAATTGGAAGAGAATATAATACTCTAACTTTTTTACCATTTTGCTCTCCAGGAAGCCATTTAGGGCATTTGCTTAAAACTCTAATTGCTTCTTTTCCAGTTCCGTAACCTATATCTCTTACTACTTTGATATCTGTTAATGATCCATCTTTTTCTACAACAAAAGTAACATACACTTTACCTTTTAGACCTTCTTCTTCAGGAGCTTGATAATTCTTACCAACAAATTGATAAAACTTTTCAATTCCACCTGGATATTCAGGTTTTTGTTCAATTCCAGCTAAAGAGTGCACACTAGTGTCCTCCTCGATAACTTCAACAACTGGACCATTTCCAACTTCTTCAACTGTAAGAGGAGCATCTGGATCTCCTTTAATAGTTTCAGCACCCGTTTTTTTGTCCTTGATATCATCCATCTTTGGAGGATCTTCAGTAACATCTTCAGCCTTTGCAACCACAGGTTTTACAAATTTAACCTGATCTTGTTTTGGTGGTGGTGGTGGTGGTGGAGCAAGATCTTTTACATCTTCAACTTTCTTCTTAGGCGGCAATTTTACAGCAGTAATCTTGATATCAGTATCAACTTCTTCTCCACCTTTTGGCAAGTAACTCGCTATAAGCGGAGCACTAACAGCTAGGCTAAAAAGAACACTACCAATGACAAGCGCTCGCATAGAAGTCTTACGATTCGATTTTCTAAGTTCGTAAGCACCATAAAGCTTATTACGTCCTTCGAAAACGATCTCAATCCATTGATTTTTTATTAAATCTAATTTCATTTTTTTTAATTATTAGGTTATAAGCAAAAAAATATTATTTTTTTGCTTCTAACAATTTTTGTTCTTCTGGTGAAAATTCAGGTACAATAGCATAGGATCCTGTTGCATTTACTCCAACAATTGCCATCTCATCCAAAACATCAACCAAATTACGATACGTTGATTTTTTACTTGGTTTAATAATAACAATCATTCCGTCTTTAGGTTTTCCTTTAGCTGTAGAGTACTGTTTAACCAATTCCATTCTAGCTAGCAATTCTTTTCGAATTCCATCTTTACCATATGTAAAATCTTTTGGAGCCGCAAGCGGTTTTTCCAACATACCTACATAACGCACCAATTTTCCATTTTCACCAAGAAGTAAAGTCATTGTACGATTTTCATCAACTTTAATATTACTCTCAGGAGCATTATTATCTTTTTCTTTATCTGGCAACGTCAAATCCATGGATTGAGGTTTAGACAACGTAGTGGTAAGCATAAAGAATGTGATTAGTAAGAACGCCAAATCCACCATGGCAGTTAAATCTACCTTTGAGTTTTGTTTTTTACTTCTTACTTTACCACCTTTTCCGCCTCCACCGTCGCCGGTATTTAATTCAGCCATTTTAGTGTGTCTTTTTTAATTAAAAATTCTTTCCTCTTAAACCCGTAACCAAGTTAAAGCTATTGATTTTTTGATCTTGCAAAATATCCATCACTTGTTTGATTGCAGGATATTGCTCCTTAGCATCTCCTTTTATTGCAAATTGCAATTCTTTGTCATTAATCTCTATATTAGCTTTACGAGAATATAAAATCCAATCTTTCAACTGATTATCCAAAGAGTCTTTAGGAACACCTGGTTGACCTGCCTTACTTCTTTCAGATGCTTTCATATCTAAAACTGCTTTTAGATTTTGAATTGGCACTCCAAAACTTTCCATTAGTGCAAATTTCTCTGCATCTGCTGCTGAAAAAGCTATATTGTATTTTTGCCCCATTAATTCTAGAGCTTTTTTACGAACTTCTCTTCCTTTCAAATCAAAGAATACAGCAGTTTTTCCATCTACTTTACCAATTGTCAAAGTAGACAAATCAGTAGCTGGCAATTTTGTTTGCACAGTAGACTGTGGAGTATCAACTGGTAATACTTCAGGTGTTTTAGCAGTGGCAGTCAAAATAAAGAACGTAAGCAAAAGAAACGCAACATCACACATCGCCGTCATATCGGTAGATGTGGACTTTTTTTTCATTTTTATTTTAGCCATTATTTATGTCTATTATTTTGATAAAATATTATCAAAAATTAATTATTGTTTTAAACTACCTCTGAAGTGTCTGTAAGTATTAACGATTGTTGTACCAGCCTCATCAATAGAGTACGTTAAATCATCAATTTTTGAAGTAAAGAAGTTGTAAGCAACAATAGCTGTAATAGATGTAGAGATACCAGTAGCCGTGTTAATTAAAGCTTCAGAAATACCTACTGCAAGTGCAGCTTGATCTGGAGTTCCAGCAGAAGCCAAAGCACCAAACGCTTTAATCATCCCTGATACTGTTCCTAATAATCCTCCAAGTGTTCCTAAAGAAACTAAAGAAGAAATAATAGTCATATTTTTTTCTAACATTGGCATTTCAAGAGAAGTAATCTCTTCAATTTCCTTATGAATAGTTTCAGCAGCTTCTTCACTGTTGAATCCTTCTTTTTTAACCTCTTGGTATTTAACTAATGCAGATTTAATTGCATTTGCTACAGAACCTTGTTGTTTATCACATGTAACAATAGCTCCATCAATATCACCAGTTTTGATACTTGCTTGAACTGTTTTCATGAATTTATCTAAATTTCCTTTTCCAGCAGCTTTTGCGATAACAAAATATCTCTCGATAGAAAACACAATAACCATTAATAACATACCTAATAATACTGGTACTATAAATCCTCCTTTATAAACTTGACCTAATGTGTTTAATGGGTGTCCTTTTTCAATATCACCACCTTCAAAATTTGATGGATCTCCCATTACTTGAGACCAGATTAACCAACCCACAAAAATACATGCTGCAATAATAATCCCTGAAACCATTCCTCCACCATTTGAAGTGCTTTCTTTTTTAACTTTAACGTTTGCCATTTTTTTAAATTTTAAATATTTATTTTAGTTTTAATAAACTTGTATAGGAGCAAATTTAAATTTTTAGTTGAAATAAAAAAACTTTTTTTGAAGTAATCTTGCAAATTATTTTATATTCAAAACATAAGCACTACGTTTTTTAAGAATAATTAAATATTTTTTTTAAAAAAGTGATTCAAAAAATTAAAAAAAAACACGATTTTAAGTATTTTGAATATTTTTATTCAAAAAAAAAGGATATAATTCAAAACGCTTTAAAATAAATAATAAACACAATTTTGTGATATTTAATTACAGAAAATCCTTAATATCATCCTTTCGCAAAAATTTAATATCTTGCATAAAATTTTAATATCCACTAGTTATGAGCAAACAAGAAGAATTTATTCAGCATATAAATAACGGTTATTTTTCAAAAGGAGACAGCATAACACTTGGAGGCGCAATACTTAACAACGAAGTCTTACCAAATACTTTTGTAAAAATTCCTATAAAAACTTTAAATCGACATGGGTTAATTGCTGGTGCAACTGGAACTGGAAAAACAAAAACAATTCAAGTACTTTCGGAGCAACTTTCATCATTTGGAATACCCGTTTTGATGATGGATATAAAAGGGGATTTTAGCGGTATTGCAAAAGAAGGGGTTGAAAAAGATTTTATAAAAGAGCGCCATGAAAAATTAAATATACCCTACTCTGTGTCAAGTTTTCCTGTAGAATTAATGTCTCTTTCTAAACAAGAAGGAGTAAGACTTCGCTCTACTATATCGGAATTTGGTCCTGTTCTATTTTCTAGAATTCTGGATTTAAACGACACACAATCCGGAGTTGTTTCAGTCATATTTAAATATTGTGACGATACAAAAATGCCATTATTGGATTTAAAAGACATCAAAAAGGTTATTAATTTTATTACAAACGAAGGAAAAGAAGATATTGAAAAAAGTTATGGTAAAATATCAACTTCGACAACTGGAACCATTTTAAGAAAAATAATCGAACTTGAACAACAAGGAGCCGATTTGTTTTTTGGAGAAATGTCGTTTGAAATTGATGATTTATTGCGCATTGACGAAAACGGAAAAGGGTATATAAATATTATTCGGTTAACCGATATCCAAGATAAACCCAAATTATTCTCCACTTTTATGCTAAGCTTATTAGCTGAAATTTACCAACAAATGCCTGAAAAAGGAGACGTAGAACAACCCGAATTGGTTATTTTTATAGATGAAGCCCACTTAATCTTCAATGAAGCCAGCAAAGCATTATTGGAACAAATTGAAACCATCGTAAAATTAATTCGTTCCAAGGGAATTGGAATCTATTTCATCACCCAAAATCCTATGGACATTCCTAGTGGTGTTTTGGCTCAATTAGGTTTAAAGATACAACATGCATTAAGGGCATTTACAGCAAACGACAGGCAAGCAATCAAACAATCAGCAGAGAATTATCCTATATCCGAATTTTACAAAACAGACGAAGTATTAACGAGCTTGGGAATTGGAGAAGCTTTTGTAACTGCCTTGAGTGAAAAAGGAATTCCAACTCCACTTGTAGCCACTATGATGCGTGCTCCAATGAGTAGAATGGATGTTTTAACAGATATTGAAATTCAAGAAATCAATGCAAAATCGAATTTAGTTAAAAAATACAATGAAATCATTGATCGTGAGAGTGCTTATGAAATGCTTTCCAAAAAAATAGAATCTGCTCAAGAACAAGTTGCAGCAGAGCAAGAAAAAAAACAGGAAAGCAATGAACCGAGTACTGCAAGTGTAGTCACAAAATCAGTTTTGAAAGTAGTTACAAGTGCTACTTTTATTAGAGGTGCATTTGGAATATTATCTAAAATATTTAAAAAATAATGAAAAACTTCATCACCCTTTTTATTATTCTTTCCACCTTTGCTAGTTGCTCACCAAAGTCAGAATCTAAAAACTTAACATATGTCAAATTAGAAATTGTTAAGACAGAAAAAGATTTTGAAAAATTAGTAGCTGAAAAAGGTCCTGCTGAAGGTTTTTATCAATTCGCCGATTCTAATGCAGTCATCAAAAGAGAACAAGACACTTTAATCATTGGCAAAACCAATATTAAAAATTATTACTTAAACCTAAAACTTCAAAATCCAACTATAACTTGGTCTCCTGATGCCGTAATTGTTTCTGATGCCGGTGACATGGCTTCTAGCTATGGCAAATACAAATGGACCACTAAAGACGCTTCTGGAAAAGAAAAGACCACAAAAGGAGTTTTTCACACAGTTTGGAAAAAACAAAAAGACGGTTCTTGGAAATACATTTGGGATTAATTTAATTTTTTAAAGGATAAAAAACCAATTTTGTAGAAGATTGGATAATTTCATTTTTATTCAATTTCATTTTTCTGAATTTTCCAGAATTGTACAACTCCACTTGATCTCTATAATGCGAACTAAATGGATTTCCTGATTGGCCCGTTGGTAAAATTCCCCAACTGTTTTCAATATCCGAAAAATCTATTACTCTTCGACTTGAAGGCCCTCCTTTTACTTTGTAAAATCCATCATCTACAAAATCAAAAAACTGATTGTTTATCACTTCATTGGATCCAGAAATTTCAAATGGACCAACATTAAAAAAGGGTCTAAATAATGCAACTTTTCCAATTGGATGCTGATATTCTACTGAATGCACTTTTCCCCAAGTCCAATCATATGGATTTTCTCCTAATTGTTTTTCTAAAGCAACTATTGCTTCTTTAAACGATTTGGTTATAATTTGACTTCTATTCTCTTTTGTGTTTTTAGTTGTAACATTATCCCACCAAGGTGAATTTTCGTTAGCTATTTGTCTAGCTACAATTTGTTTCATAATGTGAGTTCCTAAAAACTGTTTGAATGCTTCATCCCCCAATTCGTCTTGAAAAGTATTTTTTAGATATAAAAAAATCCATTTGTTATAAATAGTAGGCCCAACATCTTTTAAGTTATTTGAACCCCTCCACGTTTTTAAAATATGTAATATTTCAGTTTCAGTTTTAGAAAATGATTTTAAATTTAAAGCCGAAAATAAATTTTTCACCACTTCTGGAGCAATAATAGAAGTATTATCATTAATCATTTCGCCTACAGCATTTCGATCCCAGTATGATTTTGCATCCAATAATTGTGTGATTCGTTTAGCCCTATCCTCAGGCAAATAATACCCTGGATAAGCAAAACCATCAATGGATTCTGGCTGATTGTTTGCTGAATAAACATAATTCCAGCTTGGATTGACAGCTGATGGATTTTTAGAAAAATCAAAATACTCTAGAGTATCGTCTTTTCCATTAGAACCATCTAGAATAAAATTGGTATTCACAGCATTACTGTGTTTATACAATTTACCAGTTGCCCACCAACCCACGTTCCCTTTAGCGTCGCCATACATCACATTCAGTCCTGGAGCAGCAATGAGAGCAAC
Source organism: Flavobacterium praedii (assembly GCF_026810365.1). Taxonomy (NCBI): domain Bacteria; kingdom Pseudomonadati; phylum Bacteroidota; class Flavobacteriia; order Flavobacteriales; family Flavobacteriaceae; genus Flavobacterium; species Flavobacterium praedii. The sequence goes on along the minus strand of NZ_CP113948.1, from coordinate 3,787,496 downwards.
TCCTTTTTGAAAATCTGTAATTGACTTTGAATGAGAAAGAGCATAAATGGCTTCAATACTATGAATGGGTTGTTGTGTGTAAATCCAAGACATAGCAACAGGTTTATCACTTTTTAAACCTACTAACAAATCATTCATAACAGGGCCATGCTGACTTACTTTTATATTCAAAACCACGTCTGAGGAATCTTTCACTTTTATTATTTTCTTCCTGATTTCATAATCCTTAAATCCGTTTTTAGTTCGGTATTGATTACTGTTTTTAGGATTGTTTATTTCTTGATAGAAATCGACATCATCATTTTCAAACATGGTTAAACCATAAGCATATTCTCGATTATGTCCTAACAAAGGAAAAGGAGCTCCTGCTAAATAACAGCCATACAATTCAAAATCTGGAGTTTCAATATGCGCTTCATACCATGTTCCAGGTTGCGAAAACCCTATATGCGGATCATTCGCAAAAATTACTTTTTTATTCTTTGTCTTTTGCGGAGAAAGAACCCAACTATTGCTTCCGACAAAAGGGGCAACTGGAGACTGATCTAATAATGACGCAATAGACTTAGAAATAGCCTCATATTCTTGAGGACGTTGTTTTGCAATTTTAATTCGTGTTGTATTGAATTTACCATCTAAACCAAAATCTTTTAGATAATCCATTCCGTATTTGTTCCGAATATCGGTCAATAAAGGATCTGTTTTTTGAGCCATTGCAAAACTAAAAGACATGTATCCAAAAATATTATACACATCTTGAATTGTAAATTTTTGCTTTTCAATCCCTAATAACTGAAATTCTACTGGCGTAACACCTTCCTGAACATATTGATTAATTCCGTCTAGATATGCCATTGTCAATTGATAAGCTGGGCTTTTTTTATCTAATTTAAGAATGGCATTTTGAGAAGCTTCTTCAATTCCTAAACCCACAAAAAATTTATCATTCTTCAAGGCAACCGATCCAAATATTTCAGACAATCTTCCTGGCACAATACGTCTGAGCAATTCCATTTGCCATAACCTGTCTTGAGCATGTACATAACCCAAAGCGATCATGGCCTCTTTTGTGTTTTTGGCATATATATGAGGTACTCCAAATTCATCAAAATAAACCGTAGTTTGATTTTTAATGTTTTTTAAAGAAATCGCTCCTTCATAATTAGGCTTTTGATAACTTCTGTAAATAAAGAAACCGCCAACTAAGGCAATTATTAAAAAAATAAAAAATAGTAAGGCTCTTTTTAGGTTTCTCATTGGTTATAATTTTATAGGCTTTATCAAACTTATGCAAAAATCAACACATTTTATATTCCTTTTTTAGGAAGTACATTTAAAAATGAGACAATTTTTATCAAATACAAATAAAACACAATTTTAATGAATTTAAGCATTATTGTTAATTATTTATTATAATACAAAGAATAATACTCTTAAAAGTTAAAATTAATTATAAATATTGAGATTTTTACAATTAAATTAGAAGGATTAACTGTCAGTTTCTTATATTTGTTAAAACAAAAAAAACCATGAAAAATATTTCAAAAGAAACCATTTCACAAATGGATAAGATTGAAAAATTAAATTTAATTAATTCATGTACTGGTTTTAAATCCGCCAATTTAATTGCCACAAAATCTATTGAAGGAAATACCAATGTAGCTATTTTTAGTAGTGTTACCCATCTTGGTAGCAGCCCATCTCTTGTAGGTTTTATTGTACGACCAACCAGTGTTCCTAGAGATACTTATAAAAACATTATGGAAACTGGTTTTTTTACAATTAACCACATAACAGTTGATATGATTGCCGATGCACATCATACCTCTGCCAATTATGATTCTGGTATCTCTGAATTTGACAAAACGAATCTAGAAGAAGAATATAAAGATGGTTTCAATATTCCTTTTGTGAAAGGGAGTCCGGTACAACTCTATTGTAAATATGTAAACGAATACTTCATCAAAGAAAATGATACTATCCATATTATTGCCTCAATTGAACATGTTTTCTTTGATGAAGCTCTGGAGCATAAAGATGGTTGGTTGCAGCTTGATAAAGGAAATATTGTTGCCTTAAATGGTGTTGACGGTTATTTCTTACCTAAACTAATTGATCGTTTTCAATATGCCAGACAAGGAGTTCCTACAAAATCTTTTCCCAAAGAGAAGGAATAAAAGTGACAGGGAAAATTTGAGTCTTAATTTTTAGTAACAGTTTGTAAAGTTGATTGTTACGATAACCATTGGCGTTCTTAACTCTATTTAATAAAAAATTAAGTCTGTTTTGAAAGTTAAAACAACAGCATTCTTCGATTTTAAAAGTTGAATAGAAATAAAAACTAGCTCTGAAAAAAAATTACAATAAAAAACGGGAATAGTTGTAAAAACTATTCCCGTTTTTTATTATTTTCCTAAAATTCCTGTTTTTAAAATCTGTCCAAAATGAAACATATCTTCATACGAAGTATATAATGGAACTGGTGCTAGACGGATTACATTTGGTTCACGCCAGTCTGTAATTACTCCGTTCTTCATTAAATAATCAAATAAACTGCGTCCTTCTCCATGAAGAAAAACAGACAATTGACATGCTCTTTCTGATGGATTTGTTGGGGTTATAATTTCAAAGGAACCTTGCACTTCATTGCTAATTTCGTTCAGAATAAATTCTAAATAAGAGGTAATTGAATCTCTTTTTAATATTAATTGGTCCATTCCTATTTCGTCAAACATTTCGACAGAAGCTAAATATGGTGCTAATGATAAAATTGGCAAATTACTGATTTGCCAACCTCCAGCACCGTGAACAGGGTCAAAAACAGGCTCCATTTTAAAACGACGTTCTTTGTTGTGTCCCCACCAACCGGCAAATCGAGGCAACTCTTTATTGGTATGATGTTTCTCATGCACAAAACAACCAGAAGCATTTCCTGGACCTGAGTTCATGTATTTATAACTGCACCAAGCTGCAAAATCAACATTCCAATCGTGTAGTTCTAGTTTAATATTTCCAGCGGCGTGAGCCAAATCCCAACCTACATAAGCTCCTTGTTTGTGTCCCGCTTCGGTGATGGTTTTCATATCAAAGACCTGACCTGTGTAGTAATTCACTCCACCAATTAAAACCAAAGCCAGCTCCTCTCCTACTTCTTCAATTTTTGATAAAACATCTTCCAGGCGGATGTTATGTTCTCCCTCACGGCGTTTTATTTCCACGATCACATCTTCGGGTTTGTAACCATGAAAATGCACTTGGCTTTGAAACATATATTGATCAGAAGGAAAGGCTTTTTCCTCGCAAATAATTTTATAGCGTTTTGCTGTTGGTCTATAAAACGAAACCATCAACAGATGCAGATTTACCGTTAAAGTATTCATTACGGTAACTTCATTTGGTAAAGCACCCACCAATTTACTTAACGGATTAGCAAAACGTTCTTGATAATCCCACCAAGGTTTTTCGGCATAAAAATGGCCTTCAACAGCGAGGTTTGCCCAATCGTTCATTACCTCATCAACATATTTTTTGGTTCTTTTGGGTTGCAATCCCAAAGAGTTACCTGTGAAATAAATTACCTTTTTGTCATTGACTTTTGGAAAAATAAATTCGTCTTGGTATTTATGCAAATGATCTTGCGCATCGAGTTGTTGCGCAAATTCTAAGGTGTTTTTGAAATTCATTTTTCATAATTTTATGTTGTAAAAATAGAAAAAAGATAATAGCGAACAGAAAATAGAATAGAGAAAATAGGTAATAGAGGAAATAAAATTGACAATTCAATAATAATTAAATCTCCATGAGCCTATTTTTTACATTTAAAGCAACAAGATTCTTATGAAAAGAAATTGCGTTAGGGATAGTAATGGAAAGTTTTGATCTGAAACCATTTAGTAATACAGCAACGAGGAAGCGACCAGCGGAAGCTCCCGCAGTGCTAGTATTACTTTGGTTTTGGGTAAAAACTTGTAATGGATAGCCCGCAATACGCCCAGATAAAAAAGATTACAGATTTTAGAATTTAGATTTCTGTACTGTGCGTTCGCTTCGCTCAATTTAGGGCAAAAAAAAATCTCGCCATTGCTGACGAGACTTGTATTTATAATTTTGAATGTGATTAGATAATCAACATGGCATCTCCATAAGAGTAGAATTTGTATTCTTCTTTGATTGCTTCCTCGTAAGCTCTTTTCATTAAATCGTGTCCACAGAAAGCAGAAACCATCATTAATAAAGTCGATTTTGGTGTGTGAAAATTGGTAATCATACACGTTGGAATGCTAAAATCGTGAGGAGGAAAAACAAATTTGTTTGTCCAACCATCATAAGGATTCAGGGTGTTTTGTGATGAAACTGAACTTTCTACGGCACGCATAGAAGTAGTTCCTACGGTACAAATTCTTTTTTTATTGGCCTTAGCAGTATTTACAATATCACAGGCTTCTTGAGTGATTTTCAACTCTTCAGAATCCATTTTGTGTTTCGATAAATCCTCCACTTCAACTGGATTAAAAGTTCCTAAACCAACGTGAAGTGTTACTTCGGCAAATTTAATTCCTTTGATTTCCAATCTCTTCAACAAATGTTTAGAGAAGTGTAAACCAGCAGTTGGAGCCGCAACAGCACCTTCTTCTTTGGCATAAATTGTTTGGTAGCGCTCTGCATCTTCTGGAGTTACATCACGACTAATGTATTTAGGGATAGGAGTTTCTCCTAGTTCTGTCAATTTATTTCTGAATTCTTCATAAGAACCATCATAAAGAAAACGCAATGTTCTACCTCGAGAAGTTGTATTGTCAATTACCTCGGCTACTAATGAATCATCGTCTCCGAAGTATAATTTATTTCCGATTCTAATTTTACGAGCTGGATCTACTAAAACATCCCAAAGTCTTTGTTCTGCATTAAGTTCACGAAGTAAAAACACTTCGATTCTTGCTCCAGTTTTTTCTTTGTTTCCATACAAACGAGCTGGAAAAACTTTAGTATTATTCAATATTAAAACATCACCATCATCAAAATAATCGATAACGTCTTTAAACATTTTATGTTCTATCGTTTGTTTCTTACGGTCAATCACCATCAAACGAGACTCATCTCTATTTTCGGCTGGATATTCTGCAAGAAGTTCTTTTGGTAAATTAAATTGAAAGTGAGATAATTTCATTTGCTGTTTGTTTAAAAGTTTAAAGTTTCAAGTTTCAAGTTATTTAAACTGAACTTAAAAATCTTTCGAATGCAAATATACGACTGTGAGATAGGCGTTGTCAAGTGTTTACGGGTTTATTTTTCCTTACTCGTTCCTATCTATCAATATAATTGTGAAAAACACAACAAATACCTATGTAAATGACCATTTTTGAATCATTAAAAAATTTAATTTTTTTAAATCATCCCAAAAATCAGGATAGGATTTTGACACAACATCAGCATTATTGATGATAATTGGCACTTTTAATCCCAAAGGTGCAAATGCCATTGCCATTCGGTGATCGTTATAGGTGTCGATTCTTATCTCTTTATTAATATTTTCTGTTGCCAGTAAAGTCAAACTATCATTAGTAACTGACATATTGGCTCCCAATTTTGTTAGTTCAATACGAAGTGCTTCCAGTCTATCGGTTTCTTTAATTTTTAAAGTATGCAACCCTGTAAGATGGCATCCGATTCCGAGTCCTAAACAAGTAACAACAATGGTTTGGGCAATATCTGGAGTGTTATTTAAATCTAAATTTAAGTCGGAATAAACAAAACCTTCTTGTTTGGTCAAAGTCAGTTTGTTTCCTTCAAAATGAGAAGCAACTCCCATTTGTTTGTAAATTTCAACCAATGCCGAATCTCCCTGCAAACTAGTTTCTTTGTAACTTGTCAAAGAAATAGTAGCCGTTTTGGCCAGCGCCACTAAGCTAAAAAAATAAGAAGCCGAACTCCAATCCGATTCTACAGTCATTACTTTGTTGGCTACTACTTTTTTAGGATGTACCGTAATTACATTTTCGACAAAACTGGTTTGAATATCTAAATCATTTAGCAAAGCTAAGGTCATTTTGATATAGGGAATTGATGTAATCTCACCAACCAAAGTCAGTTCGATACCATTTTCTAATTTTGGCGCTACCAAAAGCAATGCCGATATATACTGACTGCTTACATTAGCAGGAATACTCACTTTATGGGCGGTAATTTTTTGTCCTATGATTCGAATGGGCGGATACCCATCTTCTTTTTCATAAGTGATTTGTGCTCCTAATTGTTGCAAAGCCTCCACCAAAACTTTAATTGGGCGTTCGGTCATTCTTTGCGAACCTGTTAACACTACTTCTCGACCTTCGTTTACAGCAAAATAGGCCGTTAAGAAACGCATTGCCGTTCCCGCATGGTGAATATCTACAACTTCATCATTTCCTTCTAAAGCTTTTTGCATTACCTCACTGTCATCCGAATTGGAAGTGTTCGCTAGAGTAATATTTGGATACAATGCTTGAAGCAACAACAGTCTATTGGTTTCGCTTTTGGAACCTGTAATGGCAATTTGGTCTTGTAAATCGAGTTGGGAACTTTGTAACAGTAAATTCATTTTGGAGTAATTGATAGGTGTGTTCTGGCAAATTTATTTTAAAAAAAGGATGTACCAAAACTTTGTCCTGACTTATAACATTATTTTAGTTTATCGTTGTTTTTGTGGCGGTCTTTGTCTCGAACGGATTTTAAATCCATCTTTTTATCAAAGGCGGCTTGCAAATCGATTCCGGTTTGATTGGCCAAACACAATACCACAAAAACAACATCGGCCAATTCTTCGCCGAGGTCTTTGTTTTTATCACTTTCTTTTTCGGATTGTTCGCCGTAACGACGGGCTATAATTCGAGCTACTTCACCTACTTCTTCGGTAAGTTGCGCCATATTGGTCAATTCATTGAAGTAGCGAACTCCGTGTTCTTTGATCCACGTATCAACGTCTAGCTGGGCATTTTTTAGGTTCATGGTTGTATTTTTTATATTTAAAGATTCAAAAAAAAATTGAACTTTACTCTTTATTTTTACTATCTATTTGAATTGTTACTGGACCATCATTGAGCAACAATACTTTCATATCGGCACCAAAAATACCGGTCTGCACTTTTTTTCCTAATTCCTTTTCTAAAGATTCTACGAAATTTTCATATAGTGGAATGGCAACTTCTGGTTTTGAAGCTTTTATATACGAAGGGCGATTTCCTTTTTTGGTTGAGGCGTGTAAAGTAAATTGACTTACCACGATAATGTCGCCTTCAATATCTTTTACAGAAAGATTCATTACGTCATTTTCATCTCCAAAAACACGAAGATTGGTGATTTTTTGGCAAAGCCAATTGATGTCTTCTTGCGCATCGGCAACTTCGATTCCTACTAAAACCAATAGCCCTTTTTGAATATCGGCTACAATTTTAGCATCAACAGTTACAGAGGCTTGGGAAACTCTTTGGATAACAACTTTCATAGCCCCCTAACCCCCGAAGGGGGAATTACAACGTGAACAAATAAAATCAATCATATTTAATAAAGATTAAAAAAGCATAAATTACAAAAAATTTAAACATCTTTTTTGAGTTCCCCCTTCGGGGGTTAGGGGGCTATTCTCTAGATTTATCACTAATGATTCGGTCTTCATTGTAATCATCTGTACGATAATGTTCGTCATCACCTTCGAGAATTTTGAGATAACTATTGTAACGAGACCAAGCTATTTCATCTCTTTCCAACGCAGCTTTTATGGCGCAATGTGGTTCTTCTTTATGCAAACAATTGTTAAACTTGCATTGATCTTTTAATTTGAAGAATTCCGGAAAATAACCGCTAATCTCGGCAGGATCCATATCGACCATTCCAAAACCTTTGATACCGGGAGTATCTATAATTTTGGCACCAAAAGACAAATCATACATTTCGGCAAAAGTGGTGGTGTGTTGTCCTTGCTTACTAGCTTCTGATATAGTCTTCGTTTTTAGATGCAAAGAAGGCTCCATCGCATTTACCAAAGTCGATTTGCCAACCCCGGAATGCCCAGAGAACATACTCACTTTTCCTTTCATTAATTCCTGCAAAGCATCAATCCCTTTCATTTCTGCAGCCGAAACTCTCAAACATTTGTACCCTATTTCCTGATAGACATGTTGCATATACAACTGCTCATCTAGCGTTACCTCATCCAAAGTATCGATTTTATTGAATACCAAAATAGCCTCAATTCCGTACGCTTCAGCAGTCACCAAAAAACGATCAATAAAATTGAATGTGGTTGGTGGATTATTTACAGTTACTAATAAAAATACACGATCAATATTCGAAGCAATAATATGCATTTGATGCGATAAATTCACGGCCTTACGAACGATGTAATTCTTTCTTTCGTGAATAGTATGTATGGTTCCAGTTACAGTATCCGAAGTTTCTTCGAGTTCATAATCGACAATATCGCCCACAGCAATTGGATTGGTGCTTTTTATTCCTTTGATTCGGAATTTCCCCTTCATACGGCATTCTATAAAATCACCTTGTTCCGATTTTACGGTGTACCAACTTCCTGTAGATTTGTAAACGAGTCCTGTCATTATTGATTTTAGATTTCTGATTTTAGATTTCTGATTTAAAATCTAAGACTTTGCAAAGATAATTAGTTTGTTTTAGGTTTAAATATTTAAACGCTTTTAAATATTTAAACGCTTTTAAATATTTAATAAAAAAAAGGTTGTGAAAGAATCACAACCTTTTAAAATTTTATTGTTCTAAAATTAACCTTCCCAATTTATCTTGTTTTTTTCTTGATGAATACAAAATAAATTCACTCTCATTCTTTCTATAATAAACACCTGGACGAAGCACCAATTCGTTTTTTACAACTTCCTCAGGATCTTTTCTCGTAATCGCCCCTTTTTCGTCAAATATAAAAAGAGAAGGAACCGAATTATTATAATTACCAAGTGCTTTTATTTTTTCAATATCCGTAATTCCTTTGTTTTTAATATTGTCATTAAAAATCACATTCAACTTACCATCTCTATACATTGGAATTGCTCCTAGATATTCAGGTCCTTTTCCCAAATCTACTAGTGGTATCGTTAAAGATGCTCCAACCGTAAAACTCCCATTTCCTCCTACAGCTCCTAATGACAATGACATTGTAGTAATTGCTGCTACTTGTTCTTTTGGCAAAACATTACTCCAATCTAATGACCCGTCAGGCTTTAGAGAGGTTACTATAATCTCATTTTTGGTGTAAATTACTGGTGTAAATGACAAAGGCCCGAATCCTGCACTTTTACCATAATAAACAGTTTGCAATTCTGAAAGTACAATTAAACCCCCATCATTTCTTTCAATTATTGTTGTAATATTATAAAGTGGCTTTACATCTTTTCCATTCTTAGCTCTTCTCTCGCCTAATAACTTAACTTTTGTTTCATAATCAAACTCATCAAATTTCACTTCGGGTATCGCTGTACTGTTAAGATCTAATGTTGCATTATAAACTCCTTTTAAATCCTTATTCGCTTTACCATTTTCTCGGACACTTGAATAAAATCCAACTAGTTTTAATGTGTTTTTTATTGTAGAAATCATTTTGCAGTTAATAATTTCTTTTCCTTTTATATTAATATCAACAACCTCTTTTTTATAATTATTTGCTCGTTTGAAAGTATGAATCTGAAATTTTTCAATTTGCTCTTTCTTTTTAGAGTCTCTATAACTTTCATTAATAACTAAAAAAACATCATTTTGAAAATTCAATTCAAAATCTGAAATAGTAAATTCATAATCTTTTTTACTATCATCAAATTTTACCTTTTCGGCATTTGAAAAAAGTTCATTTAATTTATTGTCTAATAATTTCACTTCATACTGAACAGCATCTTCTTTCGAGAATAAAGAGGTGTGCATTACTAGCAAGTTATTTTCATCTTGAGAAAGTTTAAAATAAAACATTCCTTTTTCTGATTTTTTTTCAACAACAGAATTAAATAAAAGGATTGATTTTTCACTTAAAACACCTTTATCTGATACTGGCACTCCAACCAAATTAAACGTTTTTTGTTTTCTATTGTAAACACTACCAATAGCATATAAATTTTCGCTTAACAAAAACATTTCTTCAAAATCAACTTCTCTATCTTCAAGTTTAGGGATAACAATAGGATTTGAAGAAATAATTTTCATTGTTTTCGATTCGAAAATCTTTAAAAAATATTCTTCCTTGCCCGCAATGGCTAAAGCATAAATTTTATCATTGGATTCCCCAATAATTTTAACGATTTTTTGATTGTCTTCTGGTAGTTCTTCACCATAAGTCATGTTCAGTTTATCAATTTTGTTTTGTGCAGACAAACTCATACAAGACAAACAAAACAATAAAAAAGCAAAAGTAATTTTTTTCATTTTTAAATTTTTAATAATACTAATAGGATATTTTTTTTATGAAACATAAAAAAACCTTCTGCATGACACAGAAGGTTCATTTTATTTAACAATATTAATACTTATTTTTTTAATAATTAAGCGTTTAATATTTTTTCTTGGTGACCAATACTTTCTTGGTGAATATCTTTGAATAATCTAACGATAAATTCTTCTGTCAATCCTTTTTTGGCGCCTTCGGCAACCATTTTTTCTTGGATTTCATTCCAACGGTTATTTTGAAGAATCGCTACGTTATTGTCTTTTTTTACTTGACCAATTTCGTCTGCTACTTTCATTCTTTTTCCTAATAGTTCTAATAAATTCGCATCCAGTACGTCGATATTAGCTCTTAGTTTAGTCATTTTACTGGCAAACTCATCTGTATCTCCGCTCACTTTTCTTACTTTCAAATCTTTGAAAATTTGTTTCAAAGCGTCTGGAGTAACTTGTTGTGCTGCGTCACTCCAAGCATTATCTGGATCGTGGTGTGTTTCGATAATCATACCGTCATAATTCAAATCCAATGCCTCTTGAGTTACTTCAAGAATCATATCGCGGTTTCCTGTAATATGTGAAGGGTCGATAATCAAAGGCAAATCAGGGAATTTGTTTTGCAATTCGATAGCAATCTGCCATTCTGGAATGTTTCTGTATTTTGTTTTTTCATAAGTAGAAAAACCTCTATGAATTACGCCCAATTTCTTGATTCCAGCAGCATACAAACGCTCAACTCCACCCAACCATAAAGCCATATCTGGGTTTACTGGATTTTTAATCAAAACTATTTTATCAGTCCCTGCCAATGTATCGGCAATTTCCTGAACAGCAAAAGGATTTGCCGTTGTACGAGCACCAACCCATAAAACATCAATGTCATTTTCTAAAGCTAATTTACAGTGCGCTGCAGTAGCTACCTCAGTACCCATTAGCAAACCTGTTTCTGCTTTGGCTTTTTTCAACCATTTCAATCCAATTTCACCTACACCTTCAAATCCTCCTGGACGAGTTCTTGGTTTCCAAATACCTGCTCTAAAAACGCTTACATCCGAGTCTTTCAATTCGTGAGCAATTCTTAAAACTTGCTCTTCTGTTTCAGCACTACAAGGTCCTGCAATTACAAGTGGGTGAGACAATTTGAATTCGTTCAACCAATCTCTCATTTCTTTCTTGTTTTCCATCTTTTCTTAGTTTTCCCCATTCCAACACTTATGTTATCGTGAATGGATGATTGTTTTTAATTACTTACTACTTTTATTATTTAATTCTTCTAATTTTATTTTTATTCTAAAGTATGACTGCAAACTAATTACTTCCTACTTTTTGGCATTCATTCCATTTAATATTTCTTTTATTCGATTCACACTTTGCATTTCGTTAAAAATCGCTTCGTAATCATCATTTACCAAAAGCTCTTTGAACTTGGTTAAATTCGAAATATATTCTTCCAATGTTTTCACCACCTGCTTTTTATTCTGTTTAAAAATCGGTGTCCACATTGCTGGCGAACTTTTGGCCAAACGAACCGTACTTTCAAAACCGGAACCCGCCATATCAAAAATATCTTGCTCGTCTTTCTCTTTATTGATTACCGTTTTTCCAAGCATAAACGAACTAATGTGTGACAAATGCGATACATAAGCAATGTGTTTATCGTGCGATTTTGGATCCATGTATCGAATTCTCATTCCGATTGCCGAAAAGAGCCACAATGCTTTTTCTTGTAATTTGAAAGTCGTTTTTTCTACCTCGCAAATGATGTTAGTCTTTCCTTGAAACAAGCCTTTTATCGCTGCCGATGGTCCCGAGAACTCCGTTCCTGCAATTGGATGCGTTGCTATAAAATTCCTTCTTCTTGGATGACCTGCAACAGCTTCGCAAATTGGAATTTTGGTCGAACCTACATCAAAAACAATAGCCGAATCTGAAATTAAATCCAACACCGTTGGTAAAACCACAATCGCCGTATCTACTGGAACCGAAACAATTACCAAATCCGCTTTGGACAAATCATCAAAAGTCGCTGCTTCATCAATAACTCCAAGTGCTATAGCTTCTTGCAAATGCTTTTCGTTGCTGTCTATTCCAAAAATTTTGGCATCAGGATTCAAACCTTTAGCATCCAATGCTATTGATCCTCCTATCAACCCTACACCTATTACGTATATATTCATAATTCTGTTTTTTGTAGCTAATCCTGCTATCCGTTTCAATCTTTTACTTTTAAAAGAAAAAGTAAAAGGATTTCCACTGCTATCAGGGCTAGGGCTTCCCGTTTTTTCAGAGATTTTATTTTATTTCAACGGTACTAAAATCGATCAATAGCTTCCTGTACTTTTTCCTCTTTTACACAAAGTGCAAATCGGATGTACCCTTCTCCATTGCTTCCAAAAATAGTTCCTGGAGTAATAAAAATATGTTTCTCGTATAATATTTTATCAATGAAATCCTCCGCAGATGCTATCCCTGCAGGCAATTTGGCCCAAACAAATAGTCCAACACCTTCTTTGTATACTTCGCAACCAAGTTTTTCAGCCAATTGCTCGGTAAGGACACGACGTGTTTTGTAAATGGCATTCATCGAATCAAACCAAGACTGATCGCTTTTTAAAGCTTCAATCGCTCCTTTTTGAATTCCGTAGAACATACCACTATCCATATTGCTTTTTACTTTAAGAACGGCATCAATAAATGCTGCATTTCCCAAAACCATTCCAACTCTCCATCCTGCCATGTTGAATGTTTTACTCAAAGAGTTCAATTCCAATGCCACCTCTTTAGCACCTTCTACTTGCAATAAGCTCATTGGTTTATCATTCAAAACAAAACTATACGGATTGTCATTGACTAATAATATGCTGTGTTTTTTGGCGAAAGCCACTAATTTTGCAAACAATTCCAAACTTCCTCTCGCTCCTGTAGGCATGTGCGGATAACCAATCCACATGATTTTTACTTTTGATAAATCTAATTTCTCTAAAGCATCAAAATCAGGTTCCCAGTTATTCACTTCTTTCAAATCGTAATAAACAGGCACTGCTCCAACCAGATTGGTCACAGAACTGTATGTCGGGTAACCTGGATTTGGAATCAAAACATGATCTCCTTCATTCAAGAAAGCCATAGATATGTGCATAATTCCTTCTTTGGAACCAATTAAAGGTAGAATTTCCACATTGGGATCTAAGGCAACTCCATAATTATTTTGATAAAAATCGGCCATACCTTTTCTAAGTTCTGGCAATCCTTGATAACTTTGGTATTGGTGTGCGTTTTCGTCTTGCATTGCCGAAACCACCGCGTCAATAACCGCTGATGATGGTTTCAAATCCGGACTTCCAATTCCCATATTGATAATTGGTTTTCCTTCTGAGGCCAGTTGTCTCACTTCTCTCAACTTTGATGAGAAATAGTATTCTTCAATGATATCGAGACGTTTTGATAGCCCCACCCCAGCCCTCCCCGAAGATGAGGGAGCTATTGCAGAGATTTGTTTTTTTTCTGAATTTTTCAATTGTACTATTTTTTAATCTAAAATTATAAGTTTTATTGCTCTATAATCCCCCTTCGGGGGCTAGGGGGCTAAGGTTTGGTATTTTTGTATTCGCCCAATACTTTAAAATATTCGGCCATTATCGTTAACAAAGCTTTTGACTTGGCATAATCTTCATATTTATCGAAAGTCACATCAACGAAAAAAGAATATTTCCAAGGTGTTTCTATTTTTGGCAACGATTGTATTTTGGTCAAATTCAATTTACAATCACTCATCACATTCAGCACCGCTGCCAAACTTCCTCGTTTGTGATCCAATTCGAATTTTATCGATGCTCTATTGATTTCGTTTTTTTCAAGAAAAGAATTTTCTTTTTTAAGAATAACAAAACGAGTCATATTATTGTTTATCGTTTGAATTTCTGGCGCCAAGATCTCCAAATCATACATTTCCGAAGCTGTTTTACTGGCTATAGCTGCAATTCCTGTCAGCTGTTTTTCGTGAATTCTTCTAGCGGTTTCGGCAGTATCCTTGTCTTCAACCAGTTTTATGTTTGGGTATTTTTTCAAGAATTCCATACATTGCAACAAAGCCATCGGGTGTGAATGCACTTCTTGAATATCCTCTATTTTTTGACCTTTCAGCGCCATTAAATTTTGGTGAATATCCAAATAATGTTCTCCTATTATGTGCAAATTGTTTTTGTCAATTAGTGCGTAATTTGGAATGATAGGTCCAGCAATAGAATTCTCAATGGCCATTACCGCCTGATCTGATTTTCCCGACAGTAAACTCGCTACCAATTCCTCAAAAGACAGACATTCGTCCACTTCTACATTTTGATAAAAATAGTCCTGAGCCACTTGATGGTGGAAAGATCCTTTAATTCCTTGTATTGCAATTTTCGTTCTCATTGGGTCAAAAAAAAATCCTGATTTTCATCAGGATTGTATATTAGTTTTATTTGTTTTTTAATCTTTCAAATAACCATAGCACAATCCCTTACTTCCTAAAGAAGAAATAAAAAGAGTTGCTAAAATAAAAACGGTTATTAGACATGGTTTTCTTTGTTGTTCAATTATTTAATGCAAATGTATAACATATTTCGAGTCGGCCAAAATAAATATAATTTTTTATGTAACAAAAAAAGATTTGCTTGTTAAAAGATGTTTTGACTTATTATTTCATAAAAATAAGAGTTTTTTGCACCTTAAAATTATTGAATTCAAAACAACTAATAAAAAAGCATATGGCTATTTGGATGAAAAATAGTGTTTTTTGAATTCCTTCCTTTATAAAGTTGATAAAAAACGGCACCGTTCTGTTTTTAATCAAAAGGTGATATGTACGCGTGAAGGATGGGCTAAGCTACCGAAGTAGCAGCAACAGCCTGACCGCGTTGCGCAAAGGAGCCCAATAAGCAGTGTCTAAATTTGGCTCCTTTGCGCAACGGGGGCACGCCCAAAATATCTAAATTTAAGTAATGCTTTTTGAAATCCATTTTTTGCCTTCGGAAATTCTGGCAACTACCATTGCAGAGACCAAATCACCATTGGCATTTAATAAAGTTGCGATTGGATCTACTAGAGTTCCGATAATCATGGCGGCCGGCAAGGCTTGCTCCATTGGGAATCCGTAAACGGTGATGGCGAGAATCTCTCCTATATAGCCTCCGTTTGGAATACCGCCTTCGACTACAGACACTATTATGGTGATGCCAATTGCGGTTAATAGGGTGTAAGGATCGGTAAAATCCTTGCCGAATAAGGCAAAAATTACGGCGATTTTGACAATCGACGACATGCTGGAACCGTCTTTGTGTAAAGGTGCTCCAAGAGGAATTACGAGATTGCGAATGTGACTTGGTATGTTCATTTGCTCTGCCGCTTCAAGGTTTGCCGGAATGGTTGCGATGCTGCTGCAGGTTCCCACGGCAGTTAATGCGGGTGTGATGTTGTTTTTCCAAAATAGTTTTAATCCCGGTTTTCCTCCAGCAAAAAAAGCATATAAACTGAAAAACACGATGAAGTAAAAAGTACAAACGGCATAATAAAGCGCCAAAGGTTTGGCATAAGCACCAAACAATTGCGGCCCGAAAATTCCAACTTGATACGCAAAATAAGCGCCAAGACCAATTGGAGCTGTTTTCATGATTACATGCAGTAATTGTTTCATTACTTCGTTTCCAGAATTAAGAAATCTTGCGAAGTCTTTTCCTTTTTCGCCTGCGCGTAGCGTTGAAAAACCAATTAGGAAAGAAAATAATATAAGTGCGAGCATATTTTTTCTTGACAATATTTCGTAGAAATCATTAACCGTCAGCAGTTGTGTGATTTGAGAACCGGTACTGCTTTCCTGAATGGTTTCTAAGGCAACTTTTGAGATTATAATGCCTTGATGGATTGGAAAAAGCAAAACGCCAATAATCATTATGATGGCCGAAATAATTACGGTTGTTAAAAATACTCCTAGCACGATACCGAAAAGTTTACCGAGTTTTTCGGATTTTTGCAAATTGGCAATCGAAGAAGCGATAGTAAAAAACACTAGCGGTATGATTGCAGTAAAAAGTAAATTCAGAAAAATATCTCCTAATGGTTTTATGACTTCTACGCCATTTCCGAAAACTAGACCTAAAATGCTACCAACCATTATTCCGCCAAGCAGTAATAGAATGCTGCTGTAATTTTTTAAGAAACTGCCCGATTGATTATTTCCCATATTGAATTTGTTTACTTGTAAATATATAAATCTTAATGATAAAGCCATCATTTCTATCCAACCTTTGTCAAAGTTTTGAACTTTGACAAAGGCAAAAGGGTCATTGTTGGACAAAAACAATAAACAAACGTTTTTTCTGTTTACTTTTGCAACAAATACAATTTTTATGTCAATAGAAGTAAAAAACATTTCGAAAAGTTACGGTGCTCAAAAAGCGTTGGACAACATTTCATTTGCGGTTAAAAAAGGAGAGATTGTTGGGTTTTTAGGACCTAATGGTGCCGGAAAATCTACTTTGATGAAAATCTTAACGACTTACATCAGCGCTGATTCAGGAGTAGCACTTGTGAATGGTTTTGATGTGAACTCTCAAGAAAAAAGAGTTCAGCTCTCTATTGGGTATTTGCCAGAACACAATCCGTTATATTTGGATTTGTACGTTCGGGAATACTTGGCTTTTAATGCCGATGTATATAAGGTAGAAAAATCCAGAATCGAAGAAGTGATTCAGCTAACGGGTTTACAATCCGAAAGCCATAAAAAAATAGGACAATTGTCCAAAGGGTATCGTCAGCGTGTGGGATTGGCCAATGCCTTATTGCACAATCCTGATGTTTTGATTTTGGATGAACCCACAACAGGATTAGACCCAAATCAATTGGTCGAAATCAGAAATGTGATTAAAAACGTTGGGAAAGACAAAACCGTTTTCCTTTCTACACACATTATGCAGGAGGTTGAGGCAATTTGCGACCGAGTAATTATTATTGACAAAGGACATATTGTAGCTGATAAAAAATTGGACAACTTAATCTCTGTCAATAAAGAACAGGTAATTGAAGTCGAATTTGATTTGGAAGCAGACTCTGAATTAATTGCTCAAATTCCACATTTAAAATCGTTTAAAAATATTCACGGTTGCTCTTGGGAATTGATTTTTGTTTCGGATAAAGATATGCGCCCAACTGTCTTTGACTTTGCTTATGATAATGGATTGAAGACTTTACAACTGAATCAGAAGAACAAGAATTTGGAAGCGGTTTTTAGAGAGATTACGAAGTAGTGATCAGTTTTTAGTGGTCAGTCAGTTTGCAGATAAAAAAGAAAGCTCGTTTAAAATGGATTTAAACGAGCTTTCTTTTTTATATTAAGACCGATTCTCTTTTTGAAACGTCAGTACTAAAAAACCTGACTCGCTATTTGTCTGATATTTTCAGATTTTCCCATAGAATAATAATGCAAAACTGGAACTCCAGCTGCTTTCAATTCTATGGATTGCTGAATGGCCCATTCGATACCCACTTGGCGTATTTCGGCATTGTTCTTGCATTTATCAACTGCATTTATCAAATCTTCGGGCAAATCGATACGGAAAATTTGAGGCAAGACTTGTAAATGCCTTTGTACCGCAATTGGTTTTATTCCTGGAATAATTGGAACGGTGATTCCCATTTCTCTGGCTTTGGCTACAAACTCAAAATATTTGGCATTGTCAAAAAACATTTGAGTCACCACATAATCGGCTCCAGCATCTACTTTTTCTTTCAATCTTTTTAAATCCGAAATCAAAGAAGGAGATTCCAAATGTTTCTCTGGATAACCAGCAACACCTATGCAAAAATCGGCTTTGTTGTCGATGTCCATTACATCGTGCAGATACTTTCCGTTATTCAATTGATAAATTTGACTCACTAAGTCGGAGGCATAATTATTCCCGCCTTCTTTGGGTACAAAGGACTGTTCGTCTTTCATCGCATCTCCGCGAAGTGCCATAACATTGTCGATTCCCAAATAGTGACAATCGACCAATAAATATTCTGTTTCCTCTTTGGTAAAACCACCACAAAGTACGTGAGGAACGGTATCTACATTGTATTTATGTTTGATAGAAGCGCAAATCCCTAAGGTTCCGGGACGCATTCTAGTCAATTTTTTTTCCAATAAACCATTGCCTTTATCCACATATATATACTCCTCACGAGAAGTCGTTACATCTATAAATGGTGGCTTGAACTCCATCAACGGATCGATATTGTCGTATAACTCCTGAATACTTTTGCCTTTTTGCGGCGGAATAATTTCAAAAGAGAATAACGTTTCTCCTTTGGCATTTTCTATATGTTGTGTTACCTTCATAATCAGCCCCCTAACCCCCGAAGGGGGAATTCCTGAAAGGGGTCATCAGGATTGTGTTAATATATTCTGCCTTTCTATTTCCCCTTCGGGGGTTAGGGGGCTAATCTGCAATATTCGGATTCAACCATTTCATTGCAACTTCGGTTGAAACACTTCTTCGTTTCGCGTAATCAATAACCTGGTCTTCTTTTATTTTTCCAAGTCCAAAATACTTGCTTTCAGGATTTCCAAAATAATAACCCGAAACAGAAGAAGCAGGCCACATTGCCATACTTTCGGTCAAGGTTACTCCTATTTCTTCAGCAACGTTTAAGAGTTTCCAAATGGTTGGTTTTTCCAAGTGATCTGGACAAGCTGGATAACCTGGTGCAGGACGAATTCCTTTATAATCTTCCTCAATAAGTGCTTGTTTGCTCAAAACCTCATCAGAGGCATAACCCCAAATTTCTTTACGGATTTTTTCATGTAAATATTCGGCGAATGCTTCGGCGAAACGGTCAGCCAAAGCTTTGACCATAATCGAATTATAATCGTCTAAATCCTTTTCAAATTCAGCTGCCCATTCGTCAACGCCAAAACCAGTGGTTACGCAAAACGCTCCCATATAATCTACTTTTCCACTTTCTTTTGGAGCAATAAAATCGGCTAATGCGATATTTGGAGCACCTTTAGTTTTTTGTGACTGCTGACGCAAAGTCAAGAATGTCTGTAATGGTTTTCCGTTTTCATCAGTCAACTCAATATCATCATCGTTGATTTGATTCGCAGGGAAAATGCCGTAGATTCCTTTGGCTTGCAATTTTTTCTCTTTCAAAATTACTTCCAACATCGCTTGCGCATCTGCAAAAACAGAAGTCGCTTGTTCACCAACAACATCATCTGTCAAAATCGCAGGATACTTTCCGAATAATTCCCAAGTTCTGAAAAACGGCGTCCAGTCGATATACGGAACCAACACATCCAAATCCACTTCCACAATCTGCTCACCAATAACTTTTGGTTTTACAGGTTCGAAATGCCTCCAATCCAATTGCAATTTATTTTTACGGGCTTGCTCAATCGTCAAGAAATTCTTGTCGCGCGAACGGTTTAAGAATGTTTCTCTAAACGCATCGTAATCGGCACGAATATCGCTGGCATAAATTTTTCTATTGTGATCCAATAAATTTCCAGCTACTGTAACCGCTCTTGACGCATCGTTTACGTGAATCACGGTTTCCCTGTATTGAGGTGCAATTTTCACGGCAGTATGTGCACGTGAAGTGGTTGCGCCACCAATCATCACTGGGATTTTCATTCCTCTTTTGTCCAATTCCTTAGCGAGATACACCATTTCGTCTAGCGACGGCGTGATTAATCCGCTCAAGCCAATAATATCTACCTCGTGTTCGATAGCCGCAGCAATAATTTTTTCGGGAGGCACCATAACACCCAAATCCACAATTTCATAATTATTACAAGCCAATACCACCGAAACAATATTTTTACCAATATCGTGAACGTCGCCTTTTACGGTTGCCATCAAAATCTTTCCATTCCCTGATTTGTCGCCTACCTGTTTAGCAGCTTCAATGAACGGCAATAAATAAGCTACCGCTTTTTTCATCACACGTGCCGATTTTACCACCTGTGGCAAAAACATTTTACCACTACCAAACAAATCTCCCACAACATTCATCCCCGTCATCAAGTTGATTTCGATAACTTCGATAGGTTTTGTGGCTGCCAATCGGGCTTCCTCAACATCTATTTCTATAAAAGCATCCACTCCTTTTACCAAGGAATGCGTGATTCTTTCCTGAACTGTTCCCGAACGCCATTCTTGTATCGCAACTTCATTGCTTTTAGTATCTCCTTTTACATTTTCGGCAAAATCCAATAAGCGCTCTGTGGCATCATCGCGTCTGTCCAAAATAACATCCTCAACATGCTCTAATAAATCCTTTGGAATTTCATCGTAAATCGACAGCATCTCTGGATTTACAATTCCCATTGTCATTCCGTTTTGAATGGCGTGGTACAAGAAAACCGAGTGCATCGCTTCTCTCACCGTGTCATTTCCTCTAAACGAAAACGAAACGTTACTCACTCCACCGCTTATGTGTGCGTGCGGTAAATTTTCCCGAACCCATTTGGTTCCCCTAAAAAAATCCAAAGCATTCAGGCGGTGTTCCTCCATACCAGTCGCTACGGGGAATATATTCAAATCGAAAATAATATCTTGCGGAGGAAACCCAACTTTATTAACCAGAATATCATACGAACGTTGGCAAATCTCCACTCTACGATCGTAATTATCCGCTTGTCCCACCTCATCAAAAGCCATGATAATAGCCGCGGCTCCATAACGCTTGATTAATTTGGCGTGATGGATAAATGCCTCTTCACCTTCTTTTAGCGAAATCGAGTTTACCACACATTTTCCCTGCACGACTTTCAAACCAGCCTCAATGATTTCCCATTTCGAGCTGTCAATCATAATGGGCACTCGAGAAATATCCGGCTCGGCAGCAATTAAATTTAGGAATTTGGTCATCGCATAAACGCCATCCAGCATTCCCTCATCCATATTGATATCGATGATTTGCGCGCCACCTTCTACCTGCTGTCTCGCAATATCAAGTGCTTCCTCGTATTTTTCCTCCTTGATTAATCGAAGGAACTTTCTAGAACCTGTTACATTGGTTCTTTCCCCAACATTCACAAATACGCTGTCCGGCGTAATGATCAAAGGCTCTAATCCCGATAATACAAGGTTTCTTCTATTTTTATTGTGTCCCATTTTTTTATTTTGAGTTACTAAGTTTCTAAGCAGCTTAGATCCTAAGTTTTTATTATTTTGTCTACAGCTAAAAAACTGTAGTTATATTTTATTTTAATTTCAACTTTATTTGGGCGTGACCAAAAGGGTCGGGCTATTCGTTTCAAGTCCTCGACCAATTCCGTTATCACTCCATTGGTCTCCGGGCTTTTCACTGCTATCCCTCACGCGGGCATTGTGCAATAAATTAAGTTTTGTTTTTAATCAAACCCTTTTATTTTATTCTCTTTACGGGCACGGATTGCAAATCCGCGCTATCGGGCTACTTAATATTAAAAAATTTTAAAGCTTTTAAAAAATCTTTATCTTGTACATTTTCTTTTTTTGTCAATGTAAAATGCACAAACGAATTCTCACCTATAGAACCTCTAGAAAAACTTATTTCGCTTACCTCTATTATGTTTTCTATTTTTAAAAAAATAATACAATTTTCAATAGTTTGCCTAACTGTTTTTTCATCTTTAAATGATGAATTTTTAAAACTTAAAATATTTTCAGTTAAAATATTAAAATCGAAATAGTGCAATTGAAATGTCTGATTCATAAAAATTTATACAATGTTTTTTAATTAATTCTCTGCTTCAACAACAATATCTCACGCTGAAAATCATACGACATCCAGTAGATTTAAATCTTAATCTCTTTCCATTTATTCAATTTACATCACCGCCGTCGAAACTCTAGGCTTATAATCCTTGGCAATATTAGCAATCAATTTAATATGGTTTGGAGTTGTTCCGCAACAACCACCAATGATGTTTATTAAATTATCGTCTAAATAACTTTTAATTTGTGCTTGCATTTCTTCTGGTGTTTCATCGTATTCTCCAAAAGCGTTTGGTAATCCTGCATTTGGATGTGCCGAAATGTTAAAAGAAGTATTATGTGACAAGGTCTGCAGATACGGTTTCAATAAATCGGCACCAAGGGCACAATTGAATCCTACACTCAACAACGGAATATGCGAAACCGAAACCAAAAAAGCTTCCACCGTTTGCCCCGAAAGTGTTCTTCCCGAAGCATCCGTTATCGTTCCTGATACCATAATTGGAATATCAATATGGCGTTCGTCTTTGACTTCTTCGATGGCAAAAAGTGCTGCCTTGGCATTTAGCGTATCAAAAATGGTTTCTACCAAAAGTAAATCGCAACCGCCGTCTAGTAAGGCTTCTACTTGCTGTTTGTAGGCAATTCGCAAATCATCAAAAGTTACCGCTCTGTATCCCGGATCGTTCACGTCTGGTGACATACTCGCCGTACGGTTTGTCGGGCCTATTGAACCAGCAACAAAACGAGGTTGGTTTGGATTTTTGGCAGTGAATTCGTCAGCTACTTCACGGGCTAGTTTTGCCGACTCGTAGTTCAATTCATAAACGTATTCTTCAAGATAGTAATCCGCCATTCCGATGGTGGTTCCGGAGAACGTGTTGGTTTCAACTATATCAGCTCCTGCTTCAAAATAGGCGGCGTGTACCGCTTTGATGGCTTGAGGTTGCGTTAGGGACAATAAATCATTGTTCCCTTTCAGCGAATGCGGAAAATCTTTGAAACGTTCGCCACGAAAATCTTCTTCGGAGAAATTATAACGTTGCAGCATGGTCCCCATTGCTCCGTCGAGCACGAGTATTCTCTTTTTTATTTCTTCAGTAATCAGCCCCCTAGCCCCCGAAGGGGGAACACCAATATTGTCTTTTAAATCTTTTGACATTTTATTTTATTATTTACTGTTTTTTGGCTCTTTAAATCCAAAAAATCACAATTATTTACTCTTTAGCCCCGATAGGAGCAAGTATCCTTTTGTGCCGGGGTTCGGCACAAAAGATACTTGTGTATAGCGGGAACGATAATGCCAAAAATGCACTAATCATTCGCTTTAAAAAAATATCGAAATGTTGTCAGGAAAAGGTTTGAGGAATACGGAGATGTATTCTTGTGTTATCTATCCGCGCTGTACGTGGTAGAATGTAGCACCTTCTTTAAAAAAGTAAAGGGTTGCTAAGGTTTCATCGGGTCTTTTCCCTCCGCCTTTCGTGATAACTTTCAATAAAAATAGGAACAGTGCAAAGAAACGACATAGCGCTAACAATTGCAAATGTTTTTTTAGAAGTTTAATATTTTGGGTTTTGCTTAGTGCCTCTAAAATTAACAATTTCAATTCGACTCCTCTTAGTGTTTACTCTGTAAACCAAATAATTATTTTTGTCTATAATTGCTTTGTGCAATAGTTGATGTGTTTCTGATTTTGGAAATAATTCAGGATAAAGAATAATCAGACGTGTTACTTGTTTTATTTTTTCTTCTAATTGCAAAATTTCTTTTATCGACCAGAATTCTTCCAAATAAAGAAGCACGCTGTCTAATCCCTTTTCTGCTTGTGGAGTCCACCTAATGCTTAATGCCATTTTGAAAATTTGTCCATAATGGCTGAATGGCTTAACAGCTCATTATTATCAGCTTGAGAAATTCCAATTTCAATTTCCTCTTTTTCCTGCGCTGATAATTCAGTGTACCAGTCCTTTTTGCTTGCCTTTACCAACAGTTCCAGTTTTTCTAAGAGACTTTCATCTACATTGGATAATTCTTGAATAAAATTATATTTCCTTGTTGCTAAATTCATTTTGAATTATTTTTGATATAACACAAAGATATAAATAAAAAAAACTCAAACTTTAATACAAGTTTGAGCTTTTTGTAAAAATCTTAGCTTCTCAGTAACTCAGCAACTTAAACAATTGCTTTCACGACTGCTTTTGGAGCTTCTTTACGAGTTCCGTCGAATCCGTCAACTCCAGAAACGGTGGTATATTTCATTACGTATTTTTTACCTGGATTGATAATTTGGTACGCCGCTTGACACATTAATGTAGCTTCGTGGAATCCGCAAAGGATCAATTTTAATTTTCCCGGATACGTGTTAACGTCCCCAATGGCAAAAATTCCAGGGATATTCGTTTGGTAATCTAAAGCGTTGTTTACTTTGATGGCATTTTTTTCGATTTCCAATCCCCAATTGCCTATTGGTCCTAATTTTGGAGTAAGACCAAAAAGTGGAATAAAATAATCGGTAGGGATATTTTGATGCGCTCCATCAATATCTACATCAACTGATTCCAAACGTTCTGCTCCGTTTAAACCGACAACTTCTCCTGGAGTAATCATCTTAATTTTTCCGGCATTTTTCAACTCTTGTACTTTTTCTACAGAATCCAAAGCTCCTCTAAATTCGTTTCTACGGTGAATCAAAGTTACCTCTGAAGCCACATTCGACAAGAAAATACTCCAGTCCAAAGCAGAGTCTCCACCTCCGGATATTACGACCCTTTTGTCTCTAAATTTCTCTGGATTTTTAATAAAATATTTGATTCCCTTATCTTCGTAAAACTCAATATCTTCGATTAAAGGTTTTCTTGGTTCAAAACTTCCTAAACCACCCGCAATCGCTACTACCGAAGCATGGAATTTTTTTCCTTTATTAGATGTTACAATAAAACTTCCGTCTTCTTGCTTATCAATCGTTTCTGCACGTTCTCCCAGAGTAAATCCCGGTTCGAACTGCTTGATTTGTTCCATTAAATTATCAACCAAATCACCTGCTAATACTTCTGGAAATCCCGGAATATCATAAATCGGTTTCTTTGGATACAACTCTGACAATTGTCCACCTGGTTGTGGCAAAGCATCTAGAATATGGCATTTTAATTTTAATAATCCTGCTTCGAAAACAGCGAATAGACCTGTTGGTCCCGCTCCTATAATAAGTATGTCTGTTTTAATCATTCTGTTTAAGTTTTTCTCCCTCCAATCTCTCCAATAAAGAAGATATTGGGTTGAGTTCTGTTTTTATTTCTGTTTTATTTATTCTTTTTTGTCTATTAAATCTACTTACTCTTTTTTCAACGACTCTGTGATTTCGTTCATCTTTTGGACTTTTTCTTCGAAATCACCTTTCAGTGTTTTGCGATATTCATTCAGGTTTTCTACCATTTTATTGATATCCTCAGGAATTACTTCTTCAAAAAACTGGCGCAATCTTTTGGCAGTCGTTGGTGATTTTCCGTTGGTCGAAATGGCAATTTTCACGTTCCCTTTGGTTACGATGCCACCCAAATAATAATCACATAAATCGGGTGTGTCAGCAATATTGCAAATGAGATATCTTTTTCGGGACAAATCATACACTCGCTTGTTTACTTTCAAATCATCGGTACAAGCAATGACCATGTTGCGTTTCTTGAGCATTTTTTTCTTGAACTTCGCTTGGGTCAACTTTACCGAAGGATGTTTTTCGACTAAAGCTTCCAACTCTGGTAAGAACTTTGGCGCCACAACCTCAACATTAGCATTGGGACTGGATTTCAACATAAAAGACAATTTTTCTAACCCTACATTTCCCCCACCCACAATAAGTACATTGAGGTTGTTCAGTTTTAAAAAAATAGGATATAATTCGTTTCTTTCCATTATGATTTTATTTCAGCAGCTACAAATTCTTCGTAAAAGCCTTTTAATTTATTGCATTCTTTGACCACTTCTCCAATTACGATAATTGCCGGTGAGCTTAAATTCTTTTCGGCAACCACTTCTTCAATGGTATCAATTGTTCCCACACCCATTTTTTCGTTTGCTGTTGTTCCGTTTTGAATAATCGCAACTGGAATTTCTCCTTTGGATTCTTTTTGAAATAAACTAACAATTTGTGACAGTTTACTCATTCCCATCAAAATAACAACAGTAGCTGACGACTGTGCTGCGAGAGCAATATCATTAGACATATTTCTGTCGGAAGTAGTTCCTGTGATTACCCAAAAACTTTCTGAAGTTCCTCTTTTAGTCAATGAAATTCCCTGATAAGCGGGAACTGCAATTGCCGATGAAATTCCAGGAACTACAAAGGTAGGGATTCCAAAACTTTCTGCGTACTCTATTTCTTCGCTTCCTCGTCCGAAAATAAATGGGTCTCCGCCTTTTAATCGAACCACGTGACCGTAAGTAAGCGCATTATCAACAATCAATTGGTTGATTTGGTCTTGCGAATATTCATGACAACCCTTTCTTTTTCCCACAAATATTTTTATGGCATCTAGAGGGGCGTGATTCATTATTTCTTCATTAGCCAAGGCATCATACAAAACCACATTCGCTTCAGCAAGTGCTTTTACACCTTTTAGCGTAAGCAAGTCTGGGTCGCCAGGACCTGCACCTACTAAAGTTACTTTAGCCCCACCCCGACCCTCCCCAAAAGGGAGGGAGTAAGAACTGTTGTAAGTTGATTTTGAATTCATTTGTCAGTATTAGGCATTAGCTAAATCTTTGGCTCTGTATGTTTCTATTTTATCAAAAAAGACAACTCCTTCTTGAATGTATTTTAGTGCAAAGGCTTCAGATGGTTCATTTGATTTGATTTGATAAACCAAATCTTTGAAGCTTGAATCCAACTCAATTTTTTTGCTTTCTATAAAAACCGTATCAAACAAATCTATTATTCCTGCGTGGTGGTTTGTTTTTTCGTTTTCGGCCAATAATAATGCTTTGGCTCCATTTACAAATCCTGCATAAGCCAAATAAATAGCATCTGACCATTTTTTGTCATCAAAAGCTTCTTTGGCAAAAGTTAATTTGTCTTTTGCTTCAAAGATTAAAGTCGCTACTAAATCAATTACAACACCCGCACATTCTCCAACTCCAATTGCTTTTACGTAGTTGTCTGCATTTCCCCAATCTACAAAATCGGCTTCTGTTAGATTCGTAATATCCGAAAGCGGTTTCAATAATTCGAAAAAATATTTCTCTCCTTTGGCATCATAGTAATTCAAAAAGGATAATCCGTTTGCGTTTGCTTCAAAATCATTTAGAATAGAACGCAAAGCTTCTGGTCCTCTTCGGCTAGGAATTTTTATAACTTTATCTGAAAAACGACCTTGACCATTTCCTAAATTCCCACCACCCAACAATACTTGAAGTGCTGGCGCTACTAATTTTCCTGAATTGATGGACATCCCTTGAAAACCAATTTCGGCCATATTGTGTTGTCCGCAAGCATTCATACACCCACTAATTTTGATAGTGATTCCTTGATTGTTGCTGTATTGTGGATATTCTGTTGCCAATACTCTTTCTAGCTCGACTGCAATTCCAGTACTGCTTGCAATTCCAAGATTACAGGTATCTGTACCTGGACAAGCTGTAATATCACCAATAGTATCGTATCCTAAAGTTACAAAATCCAGTTTGGCTAATTCTTGATAGAAAAAAGGCAAATCTTCTTCTTTTATATGGCGAAGAACAATATTTTGTCTCAATGAAAAACGCAATTCATTCGTAGCATAATTTTTGATTAAATCCGCCAATAGTCTCGCTTTGTCTGTATAAAAATCACCCAAAGCCACTTTGATTCCGATTGCTACATATCCAGCTTGTTTTTGAGCAAATACATTTGATTTTTTCCAAGCTTCAAAAGCTGCAGTGTCTTCAATAACAACTTTTGGTGCTGCCAACAAAGGTACTGGAATAGCTCCTTCAAATGCAGAGGTATCGATTTCAAAAGTTTGGCAAGACAAGGCTTTTTTCTCTTCCTCAACCAATCTTAAAAACTCGTCTCTACCTAACTCTTTTACTAAAAATTTCAATCGGGCTTTCAATCGTTTGGTTCTTTCTCCATGACGGTCAAATACTCTAAGAATCCCCTCAGTTGTTGGTATAATTTGATTTACTGGAATAAATTCAGATAATAATTCGGCGTGATGTGGTTGAGATCCTAAACCCCCTCCAAGCATTACTTTAAACCCTTTTTCTCCGTTTACCACTTTTGGAATAAATCCTAAATCGTGTAAATAACTCAAAGCAGTATCTTTATCCGAAGAAGAAAATGCCATTTTGAACTTACGTCCCATTTCCTGACAAACTGGGTTTCTCAATAAAAATTGAAACAAAGCATGCGCATAAGGTGATACGTCAAAAGGTTCATCCACATCGATTCCAGCCGTTTCACTTGCCGTAATATTTCTTACAGTGTTTCCACAAGCTTCTCTCAAAGTAACATCGTCTTTTTCTAACTCAGCCCAAAGTTCCGGAGTTCTATCCAAGCTCACGTAGTGAATTTGAATATCCTGACGCGTTGTAATGTGCAAACGTCCAGTTGAATATTCATCTGAAACTTTACAAATACGGTGCAATTGTTCGCTTGTCACTTTTCCATAAGGCAATTTGATACGAATCATTTGCACGCCTTCCTGACGCTGACCGTAAATTCCTCTTGCTAGACGAAGACTGCGAAAACGTTCGTCATCGATTTTTCCATCACGGAATAAAGCAATTTTTCTTTCTAAATCGATAATGTCTTTTTGAACAATCGGGTCTTCTATTTCGGTTCTAAAACTTTGCATTTTGTATGGTTTTAGGCTACTAGCACTGGCTGTTAGCTGTTAATCGATATCTTTTTTAATTCCTTTAATGCTTTAGCAAAAGCTAAAAACTATTTTATAAATCCAACGCCTGCTGTTGTGTTGGTTGCTGCATCTATCAAAATGAAAGCTCCATTAGATTTGTTGTCATTGTAAGCATCAAAATAAATGGCTTTGCTCAATTTAATGGTTACTTCTCCGATCTCATTAATGGCTAATTGAGTTGCTGGTGTTACTCCTGAATAATCGGTTGCGATTACGTTTTTCACACTATCAATTTTTGCCAAAACTCTATTCGTGTTGTGTTGCACAAAATATTTTGCGCCTGCCACTAATTTTTTGCTGTCCATCCAACAAACGGTTGTTGTGATATCTTTTTCAATTCTAGGAAGCTCATTTGATTTTACAATCATATCGCCTCTCGTCACATTAATATCGTTTTCTAATTCGATAGTGATGGAAGAACCAACGCTCGCTTCATCAAATTGTTTGTCGAAAAAGTGAATGTTCGTCACTGTAGATTCTGTCAAAGAAGGAAGAACCGTTACCGCATCGCCAACTTTAATATTGTTGCCGTATAATTTCCCAGCATATCCTCTAAAATCGTGATATTCTTCCGTTTTTGGACGAATAACTGTTTGAACCGGAAAACGTGCTTGTCCATTATCGTAAACATCTTTTGCTTCTAAATTTTCCAAATGTTGCAGGATAGTTTGTCCGGTATACCAAGGCATTTTTCCTAATGTTTCTACTACATTATCTCCGGTCAAAGCACTTAACGGAATGTAACTTACGTTTTGTTCTTTGTAAGCGCTTTTTGCATTTAATGCTTGGAAATCGGCTTTGATTTTATTGTATACTTCTTCCGAATAATCAACCAAATCCATTTTGTTTACCGCAACAATCACATCTTTTACTCTCAATAAATTATTGATAAAAAAGTGACGGTACGTTTGCTCAATCACTCCTTTACGGGCATCGATCAAAATGATGGACACTTGCGAAGTTGAAGCTCCAGTAACCATGTTACGAGTGTATTCTACGTGACCCGGAGTATCGGCAATGATGTAACTTTTTTTCGCAGTCGAAAAATAAATATGCGCTACATCTATCGTAATTCCTTGCTCTCTCTCGGCAACCAAACCGTCAGTAGCCAAAGAAAAATCAAGATAATCGTATCCTTTTTGCTTGCTGCTTTTTTCTATTGCTTCTAATTTATCGGTAGTTAACGATTGTGTATCGTATAATAATCTCCCGATTAAAGTACTTTTTCCGTCATCTACACTTCCTGCTGTTGCTATTTTTAAAACTTCCATTTATTTTTTGTTTAAAGTTTAAGGTTTAAAGTTGTTTAACTTGCTCCTCAAATCTTTTAATTTTTAAATCCTTAAATCTTTCAATTGCTATTCTAAAAGTAACCTTGTTGTTTTCTTTTTTCCATAGCAGCTTCAGAACGTTTGTCATCGATTCTGGCTCCTCTTTCAGAAATAGTAGAAGTACGAATCTCTCCAACCACTTCTTGAATGGTTGCTGCATACGACTCAACTGCGGCAGTACAACTCATATCGCCAACGGTTCTGAAGCGAACAATTCGTTCTTCGATTTGTTCGTCTTCTTCTTGGTACACAAAAGGAGAGTGTGACCAAATTAAACCGTCTCTCAAAAAAACTTTACGTTTGTGTGAAAAGTAAATCGATGGAATTTCGATTTGCTCTTGTTCGATATAACTCCAAACATCTAATTCAGTCCAGTTTGAAATTGGAAAAACACGAACGTTTTGACCATTTTCAATTTTTCCATTCAATAAATCAAACAATTCAGGGCGTTGGTTTTTTTCATCCCATTGACCAAAATCATCACGAACCGAAAAAATACGTTCTTTGGCTCTTGCTTTTTCCTCATCACGTCGCGCTCCACCAATACAAGCGTCAAATTTGAATTCTTCGATAGCATCCAATAGTGTAGTCGTCTGCAAACTGTTTCGGCTGGAATATTTACCAGATTCTTCAACCACTTTCCCTTCATCAATAGCATCCTGTACATTACGAACGATTAGTTCCAATCCCAACTCGGCTACCAATCGGTCTCTAAATTCAATAGTCTCCGGAAAATTGTGTCCCGTATCCACGTGTAACAATGGAAAAGGAATTTTAGCAGGGAAAAATGCTTTTTGTGCCAAACGCACTAAAGTAATAGAATCTTTACCGCCTGAGAAAAGCAAAACGGGTTTGTCAAATTGAGAAATTACTTCTCTGAATATGTAAATTGCTTCGCTTTCTAAAGCATTTGTTTTTAAAAGTGCACTCATAATATCAGCCCCCTAACCCCCGAAGGGAGAACTATTGGGGTATTTATTTGTTAATAATTTTATTTATCTCATTATTGTTTCCCCCTTCGGGGGCTAGGGGGCTGTGCAATCCGCATTCTTTATGACTGGATTCCCACGACCATCTACCTGCTCTAATATCTTCTCCTTCGGCAATGGCTCTCGTACATGGCGCGCAACCTATACTTACAAAACCTTTTTTGTGCAAAGCATTTTGTGGTACATTATTTTCATCAATGTATTTTTGAACGTCTTCTAAACTCCATTTCAACAATGGGTTGAACTTTATAATATTAAAATGAGCATCGTATTCAAAGGCCGCCAAATCGTTTCTATTTTCCGATTGCTCGGCACGCAAACCAGTAATCCAAATTTCATTTCCTTTCAACGCTTTGGTCAACGGCGCTACTTTTCGAATAAAACAACATTCTTTTCTGTTCTCCACCGATTCGTAAAAGCTGTTTGGCCCTTTTTTATTCAGCAAATTTTCTAGATCGCTGGCTTCAGGAAAATAAGTTTGAATGGCTACTTTGTATTTCTTTATTGTTCTGTGAAAAACATCATAGGTTTCTTGGAATAATCTGCCCGTATCTAATGTGAATATATTGATTGGCAACTCATTTTTAGCAATTAATGCAGTTATAACCTGATCCTCCTGACCAAATGAAGTCGAAAAAACCGCTTTTCCTTTGTATTCATTAGCCAAAAAAGCCAAGGTTTCCTCAATGGAAAATCCTGCAGTTTTTTCTAATAAAGTATTTGCTATTGCTGTGCTCATTTATCTGTTCGCTTTTAATTTTAAATCCATTACCCTATCGGCTTACTAGATTACTTTGCAAAAGTAACATTTTTTTTTAAATTCAAAAATTTTTTAAATAAAATTTATGGTTTAAAAAGCGATGTCAGCCAAAGAGTTACTCTCAAGAACCTTAAGGGTATTATCCCTAACCTGAGTCATTAAGCGTCGTGCGGCACAAGTAGTTTCGTCATCACAATCATCACATTTTTCATAAAAATTGTGACTTGCACACGGAAGCAATGCAATTGGGCCTTCGAGAATGCGATATACTTTGGCCATACTGATGTCTTTTGGGTCTTTTATCAAGTAGTAACCACCGCCTTTTCCTTTTTTGGCACCCAGAAAACCAGAGTTTCTGAGCAATAACAAAATACTTTCCAAAAATTTAATCGAAATATGTTCGTTTTTAGCAATTTCGGCAATTTGAACAGGCGTATTATCCTTTTGGCGCGCCAAAAAAGTAAGTGCTTTTATTCCGTATTTTGTTTTTTTTGAAAGCATTTAAAAGATTTTTGATTTTACGAATTAAATCATGTCGCATTATGTTTACGAAACTACAAACTTTATTCTTTTGTCTACCAATTACATCAAACTATTTTAAAAACTCAAGCTGTTTTTTTCGCAAATCCTATAAAATGAATAATCTTGGTTTCCTAAAGTCTAAGTATGCCAAAAGACCGAATTTACATTTTTACCAAATCAAAAACGCTTTTACATTAAAAGGCAGTTCAAATAGCACTGTTTTTTCTTTTTTGGATGATAACAAAAAAGCAAAATTTCTCCCTTGAGCCCCGATAGTAGTGAAAATCCTTTTTATTTTTTCTTTAAAAATAAAAAGATTGCAACGGATAGCGGGACCAATGTTGCTAAAAATGCTAAATGTTTCTGCTCCTTAATTAATGGAATTCATTTTTATAACAACATCTTCTTTAGAAGCAAAAAACCCACTTTTTGAGAAGTGGGTTTTGTTATTTTATAATTTAAAGAACTTACTATTACTCTGATTGCTCACCAATTTGATCCAATTCGTAAAACATCTTTAAACTATTTTCTAATTCTTTTTTGTCTACAACATACGTATCCGAAATTGAATCGTGCCAGCCTCTTCCTGAATTACCCAAATACGAAAAAGCATCAAAAGGAATCAAACGGCAAAATGTTCTTTTGAGAATATCACTAAATGAAGGCTTTTCTCCATATTCATCTACTACTATCGTCCCTGTTATAAATTTTGCAAGTGATCTGCCAAAAATTCCTTCGGTAATGATGTAATATGTAAACATCACTACAATTGCAATTAAATTCGATTGCATATCTGACATATTTTCCATCCAATAGAGCAAATCTGTTAGACCTAATAGGGCCGCTATTATTGCAACTACGAACGAAATTAAAAAGATTATAATTACATAAAAAATTATATCTATTATATAATTTAAAAAACGTTTGCCGCTAGATACAATTAATTTATCATCAAGATAATAGGTATTGTTATGCATATTTTATGATTATTAATTTTTAATTAAACATTCTTACTTATTTCAAAAGTAAACTTTTAATCGTAAGAAAAGTTATTGTCCATAAAATATATTTAACAATAAAATTATTTTTCTTATGCCAAAGCTTGATCTAAATCGGCAATAACATCGTCTACGGTTTCTAATCCTACGGAAACC
This sequence comes from Flavobacterium praedii, assembly GCF_026810365.1. Lineage (NCBI taxonomy): Bacteria > Pseudomonadati > Bacteroidota > Flavobacteriia > Flavobacteriales > Flavobacteriaceae > Flavobacterium > Flavobacterium praedii. Next base: position 3,753,690 of record NZ_CP113948.1, on the reverse strand, counting down.
CGTACCAAACCATCAGTAATACTCACGGCCAAACGTTCTTCAACGGTTAATTTACTGTGCGTTGTAGAGGCTGGATGTGTAACGATTGTTCTTGTGTCTCCTAAATTTGGTGACAAGGAGCACAATTTAATTTTATCCAAAAAAGCTCTTCCCGCTTCAAGTCCGCCTTTGATTTCAAAAGCAACAATATTGCCTCCTAATTTCATTTGCTTTTTGGCAATTTCATATTGCGGATGCGATTTCAAGAAAGGATATTTCACTTTATTCACCTGAGGATGACTTTCTAGAAATGTTGCCACTTTCAAGGCATTTTCACAATGTCTATCTAAACGAATCGCCAAAGTTTCTAAGCTTTTTGATAATACCCAAGCATTAAATGGGGATAAAGAAGGACCTGTAAGTCGAGAAAACAAATAGATTTTTTGAATCAATTCGGCATCTCCAACTGTTATTCCGCCCAAAACTCTACCTTGACCATCTATTAATTTTGTTGCCGAATGTACAACCAAATGCGCCCCCCATTTGATCGGTTGCTGTAAATAAGGTGTAGCAAAACAATTGTCAATTATCAAAATCAAATTGTGCTTTTTGGCAATAGCTCCCAACAGTTCCAAATCGATAATATCTACCGCTGGATTGGTTGGAGATTCTGCAAAAAGAATCTTTGTGTTTGGTTTTATAAAATTTTCGATGGTTTCAGGCTTATCGATATCAAAATACGAAGTTTCAATTCCCCACTTTGGAAAATAATTGACAAACAGCGAATGTGTAGCTCCAAAAACACTACTTGCCGAAACAATATGGTCTCCTGAGTTCAACAAAGCCGCCAAAGTTGAATAAACGGCTGCCATTCCCGAAGCAAAGGCGAATCCCGACTCAGCACCTTCCATTTTGCAAATTTTCTCTATAAATTCGTTGGTATTGGGGTTGCTGTATCGGCTATAAATATTTCGATCTTTCTCCTCAGCAAAAGAAGCGCGCATATCTTCGGCGTCTTCAAATACAAAACTAGAGGTTAGGTATAAAGGCACTGAGTGTTCCTGAAATTGCGTTCTTTCTAATTGGGTACGTATGGCTTGGGTTTCAAAACCAAATTCTTGTTCGTTCATTGTTATTATTTTTCAAAAGAGTTATTTCGCAAAGATTCACAAAGCAAACACAGAGATTCGCAAAGTTTCTTTTTCTTGTTGTTTGTACAAGAATCTCTTTAAAGTTGAATATATATAATTGTTGTATTTAGATTTTCGCTAATTCTTCTCCGTTCAAAACTACTTTATAATGTATTGTTGCTGTTGGTTCCAATGTTTTGGAAACTGAGCAGTATTTCTCAAAAGAAAGTTGTGCTGCTTTCAACGCTTTTTCTCCATTTATTGGTCCTTCCAAATAAAACACAACGTGAATATCTTTGAAAGGTTTTGCTTCTCCTACTTGTACGCGTTCACCTTCAACCTCAGCCTTGAAAGAAGTGATTTCCTGACGCTGTTTTTTTAGGATTGAAATCATATCAATTCCGCTACAACCTGCAACGCCCATTAATACTAATTCCATTGGGCTTGGTCCCATATCATTTCCTCCAAATTCCGGACGACTGTCTACATTTACAACCATTCCACGTTCGTTTTTCATTTCGAAATGGAAGTTGTCGTTTACTCTGTTAAGTGTTATTTTCATTGTTCTCTTTTTTAAATGCTGATGATGCGGATTTTTTTATTGATCTCCAGTTTCTAAATTATTATTACCATTTAAATAATCATCAATTATTATTTTTGATGCATCAAAATCCAGCTCATCAACTTGAAGCTTAACAGGATCTAAGCCTCCCGAAGCAACAACCCAAGGCTCAATATTGGACATATATTCATTTTGGGTAAAAACTGAAATTTCGTTTCCTTCTAATAAATTTCTAACATTCATTGCCTCAAAATACGACCCACGAAAAACTTCTACCATAACTATTTTTTTAAATGCTAATAATGCGATTTTCTAACTCAGTTTCAACGATTATTTTTATTCTTAAATCAAACTCTAAAATCTGCAATCTTTTTTATTCCCATTCGGGGGGTAGGGGGCTACCCTTTATCCGATAATCTCAAAATATCTCCAAAAACGCCTCTCGCCGTTACTGCCGATCCAGCTCCTGCACCTTGAATAACGATTGGTCGATCTCCATAAGATTCGGTGTAAATTTCGAAGAAAGAATCCGAACCTTTCAATCCACCCAAAGCAGTGTCTTTTGGCACCGAAACCAGCTTCACTTCTAGATTCCCTTTGTCGTTTTGCAAATCACCCGATAATTCTCCAATGTATCGCAACACGCGATTCGGTTCTTGATCTGCTTTGATTTTAGCATAAATAGGATCAAACTCGGTCAATTTATTCAAGAAATCAGAAACATCACCTTCACGCAAATGCTCCGGAATTAAGTTCTGAATATTAATCTCTTCAAACTCATTTTGTAAATCCAATTCTCTCGCCAAGATTAATAATTTTCTACCTACATCGTTTCCGCAAAGGTCTTCTCTTGGATCCGGTTCTGTGTAACCGTTATCAATGGCCTCTTTTAATATTTCACTAAACGGAGCATCTTTCGCAGAGAAATTGTTGAACAAATAACTCAATGTTCCAGAGAATACACCTTTGATTTTGGTAATATTTTCACCCGAAAGGTGCAATAATTTTATCGTATCAATCAATGGCAAACCAGCACCAACATTGGTTTCATAAAGATAGGTTTTTTGATTGTGTTCCAATACTTGACGCAATTGTTTGTAAAAAGCGTAACTCAACGTATTCGCTACTTTATTAGACGAAATTAAGTCGAAACTATTTTCGGCCAATTTGATGTAATTTTCAACGAAAGCAGTAGATGCCGAATTGTCAATCGCAATCAAATTCTCTAAGTGATGCTCAGTTGCAAAAGCAATAACATCATCAATCGTATACGAAGTTCCGTTGGTTTGAATTTCATTTCTCCAATTTGGCGAAACCCCATTTTTATTCAAAAGCACACTTTTGGAATTGGCAATTGCAAAAACATTCAGTTTGATTCCTTTGCGTTTTTCGATCGCACCAGCCGATTCTAAAATTTGGTTTATCAACGTTCCTCCTACCAATCCGTGACCAAAAATTGCAATATTGATTTTCTTCGAAACTCCAAAAATCTCTCCGTGAATCACATTCAAAGCCTTATTCAACTCCGATTTTTTCACCACCAAACTCACGTTTTTACCCGTAACCGTGTTGTTGAAAAGGATCGGAACAATTTTGTTCTTGATTAAAGCCGTATACGGTTTATGAAATGTACTCAAATCCTGCCCGATGATCGAAATCACCGAAACATTATCGGTAACCGTAATTTTGTTAACGTCTTTTGAGTAAAAATCATTTTCAAATTCTTTCTCCAATTCAATCATCGCACGAGTCGCTTTGTCTGCATCAACCACAAGGCCAATTCCTCTTTCAGATGAACCTTGCGAGATAATACTAACGCTGATTTCGTTGTCTCCCATTACTTTAAAGATACGAGCGTCAACTCCCGTTTTTCCTAGCAATCCTCGACCTTCCAAATTTACTAAAGCAACATTTTCCAGAACCGAAAGTGTTTTAATTCCTTCTTTATCTGCTCTGGAAGTAATTAATGTTCCTTGATTTTCGTGATTGAATGTATTCAAAATACGAAGCGGAATATTTTTTTCCAACAAAGGAATAATAGTTTTTGCATGTAAAATCGTTGCTCCAAAATTGGCCAACTCATTCGCTTCGTTAAATGACAAATGGTCTATTTTTTTGGCATCCAAAACCAAATCAGGATTGGCTGTATAAATTCCGTCAACATGCGTGTAATTTTGAAGTTCCGTTGCATCAAGGTAATTCGCCAGCAAAGAAGCGGTATAATTACTACCGTTTCTTCCCAATGTTGTCGCTTCATTTTTACTGTTGGAACCAATAAAACCAGTCACCACATTTACCGTAGTTCCGTTATGCTCTTTAAAGTAAGCAACCACATTTTTCTTAGACAATTGCTCCACGGGTTGCGCATCGCCATAATTCGAGTCTGTTTTTATCAATTCTCTTGTGTCGGCAAAGTGCGCGTTTACACCATTTTTGATTAAAATAGCCGTCAGTAATTTAGCCGAAATCAACTCTCCTTTCGAAAGTACTTCGTCCTTAATTTTCACACTATAATCCCCAATCAGACTAACCCCTTCAAAAAGTTTTTCCAGTTTATTAAACTCTTCAGACAAATCTACATCCTCATAAACGTCTTGTTGGTAGCTTTTAAAATCCTCAAAAAGCGGTTTGTAATCCCCGTTTTTAGAAGCCAAGGCCAATATATCTTCCAGTTCATCCGTTGCGTTTCCACGTGCCGAAACCACCACAGCAATCTGCTCACCATTATTTACTTTTCCGGCAATAATTGCCACTACCTTATTGATTCCGTCTCCATTCGACAAAGACTTTCCTCCAAATTTTAATATCTTCATTATCTTATTTTTTAAAGTCGGTACTCTCGTTCGACCATTTTTTATCAGTAATAAACCTTATTTCTATTTCATTATCTTCTGTTGGGCGTGCCACCATCAGGAAAAGGAGCCTAATTTTCTATGTGCTCATTCGGCTCCTTTCCCTAATGCTGTCGGGCTATACGCGCTACTTTGGTAGCTAGCTTCTATCCCTCACGCGAGCGGTGCACCACAACTTTATTTCTCCTAAAGAAAAACTCCTTTAAGCAAATTGTCCAGTTGTTTGTATTCTATCAAGAAAGCATCGTGCCCGTGAATGGAATCTATCTCTTGAAACGTTACATTGGTTTTGTGTTTTCTCAATGTTTCGTAAGTCTCTTTATTCTCATTTACCGTAAAAAACAAATCTGAATTGATTCCAATAATATGAATATCCGCTTCAATTTGTGAGGCTACCGAAATAAAAGACTCTCTATTTCTTGAAATGTCTATCGTTTTCAACAGCTGATTCATCAATTTATACGCTGAAAGCTGAAACCTTTTTTGTAATTTTTCTCCGTGATGATTCAGCCAGCTTTCGATATTAAAAACAGCCAATTCTTCATTGGTGGTTCTATCAAATTTTGCCTTGAAAGATTCAGGCGTTCTATAACACAACATGGCGTGTATCCGAGCGTCTTCAATTGGCTTAGCCGAATTATTCAAAATTTGTTCTTGCAAAAAACAATTCGCGATCAACCAATCAGTCGATTTCCAGTCGGTTGCAATCGGAATTAAATGTTTTGTGATTTGTGGTGACAATCCAGCAATTTCCCAAGCAATTCCGCCACCTACAGAACCACCGATAATGGCGAATAATTGCTTAATTTGAAGTATTTTTAGTCCTTCTATAAAAAGTTTGGCTACGTCTCTGGCTGTAAAATCCAAATAGTTTTCGATTACAGTATCGTCAAAACCATTACCTGGAACATTAAAAGCTAGTATAGTATATTTATTGGTATCTATCGTTCTCTTATCGCCAATAAGTACATTCCACCATCCTTTCAAACCCACCACTTGTGAATTCCCGGTTAATGCATGATTGACCAAAACAATAGGCGCTGTATGTAATGCAGGGCCAAAAAGCTGATAACTCAAATTAATGGCAGCATAAAAAGCACCCCTTTCGGTAGTAAAATCTTGTATGGTAATTGTGGTTGGTTTATTTTCCAATTTCAAATCTATTTTGATTTTTTGATTTGTACCTGGAAATATTATGAAGAAAGCTAGAAAAAACTAGATAAATTCTTGTGTTATCTTTCCACGTTTGGCGTGGTAGAATGCAGCACCTTCTTCGATAAATCGAAGGGTTGCTAAGGCTTCATCGGGTCTAATCCCTCTGCCTTTCTTTATAACATTTCAATACGTTTCTGAACTTAAAGGTGCAAATTAACTACAATTTTATGAAACAACCAAATTATTATTCAATTCATCTTTGAAACAATTGTTGTTAATTAATTAATAAATTGCCACGAATTGTACACTCGAGCTTCAGCGAACTGACAAAGAAAAATAGTACGAGTCTATCTTATCCAAAAGAAAAATTCGTATTTTCTTAACCATGCAATTCGTGGCAAATAATTTTCACCTACACATTTCCTGTTGCATTTGTATTCTAAATAAAAAGAGTTTCATTTTCTTTAGAATACATATGAAACAATAAGGTGCTTTTTCCTTTTTTTGCTTTCAAATCGAAATTCTCATCAACATGAAACCTGGTGTGATCCAACTCTTTCATCGGATTAATAGGTTCTACTTTTATTGCTTTTAAAATTGCTTTTTTTAGTAACTCAACTTTGCTTGTGATATATGTTATAGTTTTCATGATATTTTATTTTGTAATTAATGTTTCTTTTTTATGGCTTGTAGTTCAAATGTTTTGCAACATTCTCTTTCTTTTTTTATAGCACAATGAGTTTCGTTTTCTAAAAAATCAATTGTGCAATTATACTTTTACTGTTAATTCGGCAAAAACGGCTGATAAATCGGCTTTTAAATCTTCGATGTCTTCTAGTCCTACTGATAGTCGAATCAAATCTTTGGTTACTCCCGTGGCGACCTGCTCTTCATCTGACAATTGCTGATGCGTTGTACTGGCCGGATGGATAATCAAAGATTTGGTGTCTCCAATGTTGGCTAAAAGCGAAAATAACTTCGTTTCATCAGCCACCTTCTTGGCCGCTTCAAAACCACCTTTTAAACCAAATGTCAACAATCCGTTTTGTCCTTTTGGCAAATACTGCTGTGCCAAATCATAATACTTACTCGACTTTAAACCCGGATAATTAACCCAAGACACTGCCTCCTGTTTTTCTAACCACTGTGCCAATGCCAATCCGTTTTCACTGTGTTTCTGGACTCGAACAGGCAAGGTTTCCAATCCCTGTATAATCTGAAAAGCATTAAACGGACTCAATGCAGCTCCATAATCCCGCAATCCTTCGATTCTCACTTTGGCAATAAAGGCAGCGTTTCCAAGTGCTTCATGATATACTAATCCATGATATCCAGCTGAAGGCTCTGTAAACTCAGGAAACTTACCACTACTCCAATCAAATGTTCCTGCATCAATAACAACTCCTCCAAGTGAGGTTCCGTTTCCTGAAATGTATTTGGTCAGGGAGTGAATTACAATATTAGCTCCATGTTCAATTGGGTTCAACAAATAAGGTGACGGAACTGTGTTATCTACAATAAACGGAACTTTGAACGCTTTGGCTTCCGCCGAAATGGCTTTAAGATCAAGAACGTCTAATTTTGGATTCCCTAAACTTTCTGCAAAAAATATTCTGGTATTTTCTTTTGCTGCTTTGGTAAAATTTGATGGATCGGACGGATCAACAAATGTGGTTGTGATTCCCAATCTTGGTAAAGTCGCACTCAATAAATTATAGGTTCCTCCATACAAACTATTGGAAGCCACTATATGATCTCCTGTTTTTAACAAAACCAACAATGTAGTTGCAATAGCCGCAGTTCCGGATGCGGTGACTACTGCTCCAATTCCACCTTCCAAAGCTGCTAAACGTTGCTCTAGAATATCGTTCGTAGGATTATTTAATCGAGTATATATAAATCCAGCTTCTGCAAGGCCAAATAAATTGGCTGCATGCTCCGAATTATTGAAAACATAAGAAGTCGTTTGATAAATAGGCACTGCGCGTGTACCTGCGTGTTTTGTAACGTCATGTCCTGCGTGCAATGCATTAGTTGCGAATTTATTTGAACTCATAATTTTTTATTTTTAATTTATATTTAAACAAAGCATATTCGCTTTTATATTTTTTTTTAATTTCTGGTTTTCTTAGCCTTTGAAGGCAGAAAAACAAAAAACCCTTTTAGATACGTATCCAAAAGGGTTTTAAGTTATTTGATAAACTTATACTTTTGGAATCAGCAGACACAAACACACATCATGGCATTGACACACATCATCGACTTCGATTTGCAAATGGCAACCTGAATGTTTGAGTAATTTTGCTTCATATTGTATTCTTAATTGTTATTTATTTTAAAAAAAAGAGTAAAAAAAAACCTCCCTTTTAAGTGGGAGGTTTTTGCTATATATTTTTTGTATTTAAATTGTAGCTATACACACTCCCCACAGGATTCATCCTGAATGGCTTTTTTAGACATATTGCATACTTTAAACTTCATTTTTTCTTTTTTTAAATCTGTTTGACAAATATCTGAACTTTTTTTCAATAATCCTAATACTAAACGTAATTTTAATGTTTTCTAAACAAATTATTAAAATTACAACTACCTAAACACAAGGATGTTACTTAAATTTAAGTTTCAAATTTTAAAATATTCCTACATTATTTTAACAAAAATTTCTCATTTTATTTTTTTTGAAACTTAAAATTAATTCAAAAACAAAAATTCTTCGTATTTTGAATGAATTGTTTGATAAAATAGTATTCCAACCAAAGCTACTAATCCAACTGCAATGATGAGTAATGGATTTGAAAAAAAAGAAAGAATAACATAACATAGAATACTAACCTCTGCGGAAGCCTTCCACAACACACCTCATACAACAAATATTGCAAATTATTAAATTCATATTGTTTATGATTGATCCTATTCAAAGGGTCAAAAATGCGAACTATTTTTTAAACCGCCAAACAAAAATCATTTTATTTTGTTAAATTCTATAGAATTAGTATAGTTTGTTAAATTCCTCTTAATTAATTAAAAAAAACAAAAGAATAATTTGCAATTCAAAATGGTTTCATACATTTGCACCCGAATACAAGAGGAAAAATTTGAACTGATTGCAACCTCTTCATAATGAAAGGAATTCATTATGGATGCTGAAAAATTTTCAGTATAAAAAATGCTAAAGCAGAAACTCTCCTTTAGCCTTTCTAGCAATTATTTTTTCCTCGTTTAATTTTTAAAATTTATAATTATTATGGCTTATTTATTTACGTCAGAATCTGTAAGTGAGGGACACCCAGACAAAGTTGCAGATCAAATTTCGGATGCATTAATTGATAACTTTTTGGCATTTGATGCTGACTCAAAAGTAGCTTGTGAAACATTAGTTACAACTGGTCAAGTAATTTTGGCAGGTGAAGTTAAGTCGAATACCTACTTGGATGTACAACAAATTGCACGTGATGTAATTCGCAAAATTGGTTATACAAAAAGTGAATACATGTTTGAAGCCAATTCTTGCGGTATTCTTTCGGCCATTCACGAACAATCTGCCGATATTAATCAAGGAGTTGACAGAGCTAGCAAAGAAGAGCAAGGAGCAGGTGACCAAGGAATGATGTTTGGTTACGCAACAAATGAAACTGAAAATTACATGCCTTTGGCACTTGATTTATCTCATAAATTATTGCAAGAATTAGCCATTTTAAGACGTGAAAATAATGAAATCACTTATTTACGTCCTGATGCAAAATCTCAAGTTACATTAGAATACAGCGATGACAACAAACCAACACGTATTGATGCTATCGTAATTTCTACACAACATGATGATTTTGATGAAGAAGCGACTATGCTTGCTAAAATCAAAAAAGACATCATAGACATATTAATTCCACGAATCATTGCAAAAAATCCTGCTCACGCACATTTATTCAATGATAAAATTCAATACCATATTAATCCAACTGGGAAATTCGTAATTGGAGGACCTCACGGAGATACAGGATTAACAGGAAGAAAAATTATTGTAGACACTTATGGTGGAAAAGGAGCTCACGGTGGTGGTGCTTTCTCTGGAAAAGATCCAAGTAAAGTAGACAGAAGTGCGGCTTATGCTACACGTCACATCGCCAAAAACCTTGTTGCAGCTGGTGTTGCTGATGAGATTTTGGTACAGGTTTCTTATGCAATTGGTGTTGCAAAACCAATGGGAATTTTTATTGATACTTACGGAACTTCAAAAGTAAATTTGACTAATGGTGAAATTGCCAAAAAAGTAGAAGCTATTTTTGATATGCGTCCTTACTTCATCGAACAACGTTTGAAATTAAGAAACCCAATCTATAGCGAAACTGCTGCTTACGGCCACATGGGACGTACTCCAGAAACCGTAACCAAAACGTTCTCTGCTCCTGGTGGATTGACAAAAACAGTTACTGTTGATTTGTTTACTTGGGAAAAATTAGATTTCGTTGATCAAGTGAAAACAGCTTTTGGATTGTAAAAAAATCTAAAATTATTTAAATATAAAATCCGTCTTGTTTTGTTACGAGACGGTTTTTGCTTTATTACTTAATCCTTCCTTTTAATTCCAGTTTAATAATCCCAGAAGTAGAATTACTAACGACTTCGATTTGTCTCGAAATCATTCCTTTGGATTCAGGAATAAACTGAACATAAATTGATTTTTTCTGTCCCGGAAAATTTGATTTATCCAAAATAGTACCTTCAAAAAAGACATCTTTATCACTCTGTAATTCTGATATTACAAAATGTTTGTCCGAAATATTTTCTATTGCATAAACCTTTTTTTTATAGTTTCTCCCAATATTGCAACACCAAAATCAACTATCTTATTCTCAATTTTCTTTTGGCATTTTAAATGTAAATCTTTAAAGAAAAATTAAAAATGATTACCCGCAATGTTTTGTAAAATGTTAAAAAATAAAAAATACCAATATTTTTTATTTATATTAAAATTTAAGTATTTTTAAATAAAAATTAAATCACTATAGTTCAAACATCATACATGATAATTAATCAAAAAAATATACTATGAAATACTTTTTAAGAATACTAATATTTACACTATCATTAACATTGTTTTCGAATCACATTACTGCTCAAAGCAACAAACGCAATGACAGAAAAAATTGGGATAAAGAAGATAAAAAATGGGGATCATCCATTGGTGGATGGGAAAAAATAGGCACTAAAACAGTACAAAAAATAACTGAAGTAGATGAATTTAGACCTTCAAGTAGATCCACCTATTCTGCTATAAAAATAAGGGTTATAAACAATCCTGTTACAATCAACAAAATGACTATATATTATGATAATGGGCAATCACAAGAAGTAGTATTAAGAAAATTTATTGGTCCTGGTGAGGAAACTAGAATAATCAATTTAATAGGCAACAAAAGAAGAATTGATAAAATACGCTTTTTATACAAAAGTAAAAATTTATTGGGTAGTAGAGCAGAAGTTGAAGTTTGGGCAAAAAGAAATTAAAACAACTTATAAAAAGTACATATGCACATCCAAATAATAGATTAATAATAAAGTATATATCTATCTATTGGATTCCTAATTTAAATTTTACTCAAACAAGAAAGCCAATTCAAAATTGAATTGGCTTTCTTGTTGAAAGGAGTTTTTTTTTACAATTAATTTACGAAATAGCACTACCATTCATTTACTTTATTGGCATCCATTTTTATAAAAATGAATAATAAAATTGTAAATCCCCATAATCCAGATCCGCCATAAGAAAAGAAAGGCAAAGGCACTCCTATGGTTGGAAAAATTCCAACTACCATGGCAATATTTACAAAAAAATGAGTAAATAATATTCCTGCGACACAGTAGCCATATACTCTACTGAATTTTGTTTTTTGTCTTTCGGCAAGATAAATTATACGGAGGAATAAACCAGTAAATAACCCAATTACCACTAAAGAGCCAACAAAACCCCACTCTTCACCAACGGTTGTAAAAATATAATCCGTATGCTGCTCTGGAACGAATCCTCCTTTAGTTTGAGTACCTTCAAGGAATCCTTTCCCGAACCAACCTCCTGAACCAATAGCAATTTCAGATTGATTAGTATTATACCCAATCCCTTTCATATCGACTTGTTTCCCTAATAAAATATTAAAACGATCTCTATGGTGTTGCTTAAAAACATTTGTAAAAACATAGTTTACTGATAATACAAAACTAGATATTATAACAAAAAGTATACCGCTTAAGACAATATTCCTATCTGCTAATCTTGATTTAAAATGTATTAAAACAATTATTAATAAAGATATTAAAATAACATATTGTGGCTCCAAAACCAACGTTAACATAAAAAGTAATATGGTAACAAAACCTGTCCAAACGTACCAAGACGGTAAACCTTCTCTATACAATACTATAATAAAAATACTATATATTAATGCGCTTCCAGGATCTGGTTGCGGCAAGATTAGTAAAACTGGTAAAAAAACTATTGCTAAAGCTTGAATTTGTCTATTTAAATCTTTTAAGTTAATTTGTGTATCACTCAAATATTTAGCCAATGCTAGTGCCGTTGCTGCTTTTGCAAATTCAGAAGGCTGCAAAGTAAAACCTCCTATTCCATACCAGCAACGTTGACCCGCAATTGTTTTACCAAAAACAAACAAACCCGCTAATGATATCAAAGAGATAACAAAAATTATACTTGCGTATTTTTCATAAAATTTACCGTCAATATATAATAAAATAAAAATCAAAGGAATAGATAAAACAATGAATATTGCTTGTTTTTCATAGGTCCCTTCAGTGGAAGACAATGAAGAAGAATAGATATTTAACCACCCTAAAAACACTAGTAAGATATAGATAATGATACATATCCAATCAATATTGCTTGATAAACTTTGATTTTTCATTTGATATGAATATATTATTTTTTTATTTTAGTGGTATCTATTTTAAGCGTATTTGCTTTTATTTTAGCTTTACTTTGTAAGATAGAGTCTTTAATTCTTAATTCTTTTTTTACTTCTTCTGATAGGCCACCTAATTTAGCATAACGACTTTGCAAACTTATATTTAAAACTCTAGTCTCTAAATCGGTTCTAGAAATTTTCTTTTTTAAATATTTTTCAATCATCAAACTAGCAATTGGGCCGGCAATAGTAGCTCCATAGCCACCATTTTCAACCAATACAGCAATGGCAATTTTGGGATTGTCTTTTGGCGCAAAAGCAACAAAAATAGAGTGATCTTGCATTTTGGTTCTTACTCCATCTATTTTTGCAAAATTTTCTGCCGTTCCTGTTTTACCACAAATATCGATTCCTTCAACTTTTAAGGCATAAGCGGTACCGTGATTATATACATCAAATAAACCTTGAATCATAGGAGGGAAATATTTCCTATCAATTGTAGTTACGTGTTTTGTCGTAAACTTAGTGTCAATTTTTTCTCCTTTTATCTTTTTAATAATATGAGGCGTATAATAATATCCTTCATTAGCAACTGCAGACATCATATTTGCCAATTGTATAGGAGTCATTAATACTTCTCCTTGACCAATTGCATTCGATATGATGGTAGTTCCTCTCCAACCTCCATTAGGATATATTCTTTTGTACGTTTTAGAACTTGGTATATTCCCTTTTTTCCCAATAGGCAAATCATAGCCCATAAATTGACCTAATCCAAAACTTTTTACATGATTACTCCATACATCTACGGCATAAGCAGGTTTTTTATATTTGGCAATAGTTTTTAGATATACATTAGAGAAATAGGCATTACACGATTTATAAATTCCTACATTTAAACTTCTAGGTCCAAAAATTCCACAGTGACATCCTTGAAATCGTCCTCTTGCATAAGAGAATCCATGATTACAAACAAAAGTGGTTTCTTCATTAATCACTTCTTCCTGTAATCCAACCAACCCTGTCATGATTTTGAAAGGTGATCCTGGAGGATATTCAGCTAGTAACCCCCTATCGTAAAGAGGTTTAGCAATAGAATCGTAATATAATTTAGTGTAATTTTTTGATTTTTGACGACCTACTAAAATTCCTGGGTCATAAGAAGGAGCGGTTACTAGTGCTAAAATTTCGCCTGTCTTAGGTTCAATAGCCACAATTCCACCTCTTTTATTTACCATTAACTCCTCTCCATACTTTTGAATTACTGCATCAATGGTTAAATTGACATCTTCTCCTTGTTTTGCAATGGTATCGTATTTTCCATCTTTGTAAGATCCAATTTCCCGATTAAATTTATCTTTTTGAAAATACTTTACCCCTTTTACTCCCCTAAGAATCTCTTCATAGCTTTGTTCAACTCCTTGTTTTCCAATTAAATCACCACTTTTGTAATAATGATTTTTTTCAATTTGTTTCTCATTGACTTGAGTAATAAATCCAAATATATTCGCTCCAAAATTTACTTCATAATCACGCAAAGCTCTTTTTTGAAAATAGAACCCATCAAATTTTCGAATTTTTTCTTGAAAAGCAGCAAATTCATTTTTATTTAATTGAGATAAGAATACGGAAGGTAGCCTTGGACTATAAACTTTTGCTTTCTCGATTTTTTTTATAAAATCCTCCTTAGTTATATTTAATAATTTACAAAACTCAAGTGTGTCCGTTTTATCAAGTTCTCTAGGAATAACCATGATATCGTATGAAGGTTGATTAGCAACTAACAAAACACCATTTCTATCATAGATATAGCCACGCTCAGGATAATCATATTTGATTTTTATAGCGTTATTCTCTGATTTTAACTTAAAAGAATCATCAATAATTTGCAAGTAAAAAACACGAATGATTAACAAAGAAGCACCAATTATTATCAAAGCTGGCAACAAAACTTTTCTCATCGTTTATTTGGCTTTATGAGGTATATTACAATTATACAAGTTAAAATAGTAAATAGTGTACTTAAAACAGTTCTCAGCAAAACATCTAAAAAGAAAGTGAACTGAAAAGATTCTAAAATCAATAAGGTAAAATTATGAGTTAGTACCGACAATAAAATAAATGTAAAACGTTCAGGTGTCAATACATCATTCAATTTTACGGTTTGATATTCATAACTCAATCCAAAAGAAAATTTAAAAAAATTAGGTCTTAAGTAAGCTAATAGTACACAAGCTGCTGCATGTACACCTCCAGAATTACAAAATAAATCCATAATAATACCAAGAAAAAAACTGGCTAACAATAGATTTGATTTGTTTCCATTTACTGGATAAAGAATAATAAAAAGAATGTAAGGAAATGCACTTACATAACCACCAAAATTCATATTATTAAAAACAAGAATTTGTAAGGCTAATAAAAACACAAAACGAAAAATATTAACTAACAATGTGTTATTCATTTTTATCTTGTTTTTCTAAATTTCTAATTTCTTCACTATTCCCCGATTTTATAACATATACATGACCCAAATTAGTCATATCATTAAATAATTTAACTGTTATAGTGTAATAATGGGTTTTATCATCAATTTCCAATTTATCAATTGTACCGATACCAATATTTTCAGGAAATATTACTGATTGACCTCCTGTTACAATGGTATCCCCTTTTTTTACAGTGGCTAACCTAGGAACATCTATTAACTGTACAAAACCAGTACTTTTACCATTCCAATTTAAAGACCCAAAATGATCCGAATTTTTAATCTTAGCATTTATTTGAGATTTGACATTCAAAATACTAATAACTGTCGAATAATTGGCAGATACATTATCTGTAATACCAACTATACCCAAACTATTAATTACTCCCATATCAGGCGTAATTCCTGACTTAGAACCTGCATTCAATGTTAAAAAATTCTCATATACATTATAAGAGTTATGAATAACTTTACAAACTACAATATCTTCAGGTTTTACCCCTTTTAAACTATCTAAATTTGGAATTTCTGCTGAATCGCGAGTCTTAAACAATAAACTTTTCAAGTTAGCATTTTCTAGTGCCAACTGATCATTTTGCTCCTTTAAGTGAAGATATTCTTCCATGGAATTAATTCTTTCATAGACACCACCACTTAAGAAGTTAGCAGAACTAATTACTTTACTCCTATGAAAGGAATGGGATTGAATCGTAAGGGCCAACGAAATACCCAAAAGCAGCAAAAACAGTATTCTATTACTGTTTTTTATAATAAATGAAAATATTTGCTGCATTGTATAAAATTAAAAATTTAAAAAATGAAATTTAAAAAAATCCAAACCCCAAATTTTATAGTATTAAATTGGGATTTGGCTTAAGCTTTTTTTATTATTTTATAAGAATGTTTTTAAACTTTGTAATATTTTTTAGCGCCATACCTGTCCCTCTTACAACGGCTCTTAATGGATCTTCTGCAATGTAAACGGGTAAGTCTGTTTTTTGAGAAATTCTTTTATCAAGTCCTCTTAACATAGATCCACCACCAGCAAGATAAATTCCGGTATTATAGATATCGGCTGCTAATTCTGGAGGAGTTTGTGATAATGTTTCCATTACAGCATCTTCTATTCGTTGAATAGATTTGTCCAAAGCTTTTGCAATTTCTCTATACGACACTTCAACCTGTTTTGGTTTTCCTGTCAATAAATCACGTCCTTGAACCGACATGTCTTCTGGAGGAGTCTCCAAATCTTCGATAGCAGCACCAATTTGAATTTTTATTTTCTCTGCTGTACTTTCCCCAACAAATAAGTTGTGTTGTGTACGCATATAGTAAACAATATCATTTGTAAAAACGTCACCAGCAATTTTAACTGATTTGTCACAAACTATTCCACCTAATGCAATTACTGCTATTTCAGTAGTTCCACCACCTATATCAACAATCATATTCCCTTTTGGTTGCATAATATCGATTCCGATACCAATTGCTGCTGCCATAGGCTCATGTATCAAATAAACTTCCTTACCATTTACTCTTTCGCAAGACTCTTTTACTGCTCTCATCTCCACTTCAGTAATTCCGGAAGGAATACAAACCACCATTCTCAATGCTGGAGTGAACATTCTTTTTTTCAATGCAGGTATGCTTTTAATGAACATACTGATCATTTTTTCTGATGCATCAAAATCAGCAATTACACCATCTTTCAAGGGTCTAATTGTTTTAATGTTTTCATGCGTCTTCCCTTGCATCATATTGGCTTCCTTACCAACTGCAATAATTTTGCCTGATATTCGATCACGTGCAACTATAGACGGACTGTCAATTACGACTTTGTCATTGTGTATGATTAAAGTGTTTGCTGTACCAAGGTCTATCGCAATATCCTCGGTCATGAAATCAAAAAATCCCATATGCTTTTTAAGGGTTAAAAAGTTATAAATAATTTACGCACAAAGTTAAACAAATTAATGTTTAAAATGACGTGTTCCTGTAAATACCATCGCAAGATTATTTTCATTGCAATAATTAATGCTCAATTCGTCTTTTATTGATCCTCCTGGCTGAATCACTGCCGTTATTCCTGCTTTCTTTGCAATTTCAACACAATCTGGAAATGGAAAAAAAGCGTCGCTTGCCATAGAAGCTCCTTCTAAGCTGAATCCAAAAACTTTAGCTTTTTCGATAGCTTGCAATAATGCATCTACTCTTGAAGTTTGTCCTGTTCCTGAAGAAATTAACGTGCCGTTTTTAGCAAATACAATAGTATTCGATTTAGTATTTTTACATACTTTAGAAGCAAAAATTAAATCTTCAATTTCTTGCTCCGTAGGCGCTTTTACCGTAACGGTTTTTAAGTCCCCTTTAGTATCCGTGATGTTATTTCTTTCTTGAATCAATAGTCCGTTCAAACATGTTCTAACCTGTTTTTGAGGCAACTCTACTTCATTTTGGATTAAAATAATTCTGTTTTTCTTTTCCTGTAAAATGGCAATTGCTTCTGCATCATAAGACGGAGCGATTACTACTTCACAAAATAATTTGTTGATTTCATTAGCTGTTGCTACATCAATTGTAGTGTTTGCTATCAATACTCCTCCAAATGCAGAAGTAGGATCACAAGCCAAAGCTACATTATAAGCTTCACAAATAGTACTTCTTGTTGCCAATCCACAAGCATTATTATGTTTTAAAATTGCAAAAGTTGGACCGTCTGTTTTAAATTCATTTATTAAATTAACTGCAGCATCTACGTCTAATAAATTATTATAAGATAGTTCTTTACCGTGAACTTTTGTAAACATGGAATCAAAATCTCCAAAGAAAAATCCTTTTTGATGCGGATTTTCTCCATATCGCAATACTTGTCCATTTTCGATACTGGCTTTATAAATAGTTTCATCCGTATTGAAATAATTAAAAATAGCACCATCGTAATGAGAAGAAACATGAAAAGCTTTGGTCGCCAATAATTTTCTATCTGCCAATGTTGTAGCTCCATTTTGAGATGTAATCATATCCAAAAATAAACCGTATTGATCCATAGAAGAAACAATTACAGTGTCTTTAAAGTTTTTTGCGGCAGCGCGAATCAATGAAATACCACCAATATCAATTTTTTCGATAATATCAACTTCACTTGCACCAGAAGCAACTGTTTTTTCAAATGGATATAGATCAACAATTACCAAATCAAGTTGCGGAATATTATATTCTTGCATTTGTTGCACATCACTTTCATTATCTTGACGATTCAAGATCCCTCCAAAAACCTTTGGATGTAACGTTTTCACACGCCCTCCCAAAATTGACGGATATGAAGTAACATCTTCAACTGGGATAACAGGAATTCCTAAATTTTTAATAAATTCCTCAGTACCTCCTGTAGAATAAAAAACCACATTTTGTTTATGCAATTCTCTTACAATTGGTTCAAGGCCTTCTTTTGAAAAAACCGAAATTAATGCGGATTGGATTGTTTTTGTTGTGTTCATCGAGTAGTTATGATTATAAAGTGCAAAAATAGTTTTTTTTGAGAATATAATTCAATAAAAATAATGTAACAATCTCTTAAAATATCACACCTATTGTTAAATGTATTAATTTTAGCTTTTAGAAACCGCCGTGTTGAAATTTCATCCAAATTATAATGACAAAAAGCAGTTCCTGACAACCAAATTTTAAATACTTTTTGGAAGAAATAAAAGTTAATGTTTTACAGTAACACAAATTTAAAAATATGCTAGTTTACCTACGATTATTAAAAGAGAGTTTCGGCTTTGCCATGAATGCACTGAGAAGTAACAAATTAAGAACATTGCTTTCTTTACTGGGAGTAACTATTGGTATATTCTCTATAATAGCAGTACTTGCGGCAGTTGATTCTTTGGATAGAAAAATTTCAAAGGATCTTAGCAGTTTAGATAAAAACACTATTTATTTATTAAAATTTTCATTTGGCCCTTCAGAAATTCCACAATGGAAAAGAGAGCAGTTTCCCAACGTAAAATATTCGGAATATATTTATTTGAAAGGAGCTATGACGCATACCGAACAATTAGGCTATCAAATATTCACCAGAAGAGAAGCTATAAAATTTGAAGCTAATACGGTGAGTGATGTAAATATTGTACCTGTTTCCCACGAATTTATAGACATTCAAGGACTAGAATTTGAAAAGGGCAGATTTTATAATGAGTCCGAAGCGAATTCTGGAGCATCCGTTATTGTGCTTGGTGATGATATTGCAAAAAACCTCTTTGGAGACCTGGAACCCATTGGCAAAAATGTCCGATTGTATGGCCAAAGATTTACCGTTATTGGTATCTTAAAGAAGCAAGGATCAAGCATATTTGGCGAAAGTGACGATTCTTCTGCTTTTATACCCGTTAATTTTATTCGTAGATTATATGGGGATAATAATCCAAATTTAACGAATGTAATCATATTCAAACCCGAAAAAGGCGTTGATATGGAGGAATATAAAAGTGAAATATCCCAAAAGCTAAGAAATTTTAGAGGATTAAAAGCAGGAGAAATCGACAATTTCTTCATCAATGTTTTTGCTGGGTTTCTTGATCTTATTGATGGTATTATTGGTCAAATGAATGTAGTAGGCTGGATTATCTCTGGTTTTTCATTACTAGTTGGAGGTTTTGGAATTGCCAATATCATGTTTGTGTCCGTAAAAGAACGCACCAATCTTATAGGTATCCAAAAATCATTGGGCGCCAAAAATCGTTTTATATTATTTCAGTTTTTATTTGAAGCCATAATTCTATCCGTACTTGGAGGAATTATTGGTTTGTTTATGGTTTGGATAATTGCATTGATCTTGACCAAAGCATTAGATTTTGAATTTGTTTTGGGTCTTGGAAATATTCTTTTGGGAACTGGCTTAGCCGCTATAATTGGACTTATTTCAGGAATTCTTCCAGCTATTGCAGCCTCCAAACTTGATCCTGTAGAAGCCATTAGAACGGGGATGTAATAGTTCTTTTTTGCTATTTTATTCTATATTTTGAAGACAAGAAATAATTAGGTACTTTTGATAAGGCATTACATTTAATTTAATAAATAAATAAATGAGCTTTATTCTAAAACCTGTTGACACTATCGAGTCTATTAGTAGAGAAGATTTTAAAAAAAACTATTTAGATAAAAGAAAGCCTTTAATTATAAAAGGGCTAACTAAAGATTGGCCAGCCCGTGAAAAATGGACAACCGATTATTTTAAACAAATTGCCGGAGATATTGATGTAAAACTGGTCGATAATTCCAAAGCAGATCCAACCAAAATAATAAATGCTTCTATAACCAGTATGAAATTTGGAAAATACTTGGATTTAATAAAAAGAGAACCTTCTGAGTTGCGTATTTTTTTCCTAAACCTATTTAAACAAAGACCTGACTTAATTAATGATATAAAAATCCCCAAAGATTTAATGGGTGGCTTTATTGAAAGTATGCCCGCAATGTTTTTTGGAGGTTCCAGCGCTATCACTTTTTTGCACTATGACATCGATTTACCTCATCTTTTTCATACCCATTTTGGGGGTCGGAAACACATTATTTTGTTTGACTATAAATGGAAAAAAAGACTTTATTGCATTCCAAATACCACTTACGCTTTAGAGGATTACAATGTTTCTAATCCGGATTTCGAAAAATTCCCTGCACTAAAAGGAGTTGAAGGATATGAAGTTTTCTTAGAGCATGGCGACACCTTGTTTATGCCAACTGGAATGTGGCATTGGATGCGCTATATTGATGGCTCCTTTTCATTGACACTTCGTGCCTGGGATCGATCAATAACTCGAAAAATAGCCAGTATCTGGAGTTTATTTATGCATGGCGCAGTGGATAGTGCGATAAAGGTGGTTTTTAAAGAACGTTATGCTAAATGGCGCGAGAAACTGGCATTCAAAATAGCCGAAAAAGAGTTAAAAAATGGCAGGCCAAAAAATTAATCCTAGACACTGCATTAAAACCTACTACTCCTTAATTCTTATTCATACTAAAATAATTATTCCATTATTATAAACCAAAACACGAAATAATTAGTTCCTTGATTATTATTTAATATGGTTTTTACTTTATTTAATTTCTACATTTAAAATTGTTAGTGCACTTTCATTTCTTAAAGATCAAATTTAATAATGTAGTCCAATTTACAATCCATATTAAAAAATTGTTATTTAAAGAAAAGTCAAATCAAAAAAAATCCCGATTGCTCGGGATTTTTAATTTATCTAATATCATTATTTTGAATCAAATCGATATATAAGTTAATCTTATCTTTCAATTCTTTTCTAGGCGTAATAAAGTCCAAGAAACCATGTTCGAGGAGAAACTCAGCTGTTTGAAAGCCTTCAGGTAGATCTTTACCCGTAGTATCCCTTACCACACGTGGACCAGCAAATCCAATTAAGGCTCCAGGCTCAGAGATATTGATATCTCCTAACATAGCATAAGAAGCTGTTGTTCCACCAGTTGTTGGGTCAGTACAAAGAGAAATATATGGCAATTTAGCTTCTGCTAATTGCGCCAACTTTACTGAAGTCTTTGCTAATTGCATCAAAGAATAAGCCGCTTCCATCATTCTAGCACCTCCCGATTTTGATATCATTACAAAAGGCAGCCTGTTTTTGATGGCATGATCAATTCCTCTAGCGATTTTTTCACCCACAACTGCTCCCATTGAACCTCCAATAAAGGCAAAATCCATACAGCAAATCACCAATTCTCTTCCTTTAGATTTCCCAACAGCAGTTCTAACAGCATCCTTGAGTTGCGTTTTATCCATCACTTCCTTCAAGCGGTCTGCATATTTCTTTGTATCAACAAAATGCAAAGGATCCTTTGAAGTCATGTTTTTATCCAATTCAACAAACACATTATTGTCGAATAAAATATCAAAATAGGCAGCACTTCCAATTCTAACATGGAAACCATCTTCGGGACTTACAAATAGATTACGCGCTAATTCATCAGCATCAATAATTTTACCTGTAGGTGATTTGTACCAAAGTCCTTTTGGAATATCCATTTTGTCTTCGGTTGCCGTAGTAATTCCTTTTTCTTGTCGTTTAAACCAAGCCATTTATATAGTGTTCAGTGTTCAGTAATCAAGTATTCAGTGTTAGTAATTAGCTTTAGTGCTCAATTATCAGTTTTGAGAACTGAACACTAAAAAACTAAAAACTGAACACTTTTTATAGTGTATTCACATTGTTTAAGTCAGCAAATGCTTGCTCAAGTCTTGCATTGAAAGTCATTTCACCTTCACGCAACCATTTTCTTGGATCGTAATATTTTTTGTTTGGAGCATCTGATCCTTCTGGATTTCCAATTTGAGTTTTAAGGTACTCTATGTTATTTACCATAAAATCACGAATTCCTTCAGTAAATGCAAACTGCAAATCAGTATCAATGTTCATTTTTACAACACCATAGCTAATTCCTTCTCTAATTTCCTCTAAAGTAGAACCTGATCCACCATGGAAAACAAAATCTACAGGATTTGGTCCAGTTTTGAATTTATCTTGAACATAATCTTGAGAGTTTTTTAAGATTTTTGGAGTTAATTTTACGTTTCCTGGTTTGTAAACACCGTGAACATTTCCAAAAGAAGCTGCAATTGTAAACTTTGGACTTACTTTTGATAATTCTTCATAAGCATATGAAACTTCAGAAGGTTGCGTGTATAATTTAGAACTGTCTACATCAGAGTTATCAACACCATCTTCTTCACCACCAGTGATTCCAAGTTCGATTTCTAGTGTCATACCCATTTTGCTCATTCTTTCTAAATAACCTTTACATATTTCTATGTTTTCTTCAATCGGTTCTTCAGATAAATCGATCATATGTGAAGAGAATAATGGTTTTCCTGTAGCTGCAAAATGAACTTCAGAAGCATCTAATAAACCATCAATCCATGGTAATAATTTTTTAGCACAGTGGTCAGTGTGCAAAATAACTGTAGCTCCATAAGCTTCAGCTAATGTATGAATATGTTTTGCTCCAGCAATACCACCAGCGATAGCAGCTTTTTCTCCAGCATTTGAAAGTCCTTTTCCTGCATTAAATTGAGCTCCACCATTTGAAAATTGTATGATAACTGGTGCGTTTAATTTTGCAGCAGTTTCTAGAACTCCATTGATAGTGTCTGATCCAATAACATTTACAGCAGGAAGTGCAAAACCTTTTTCTTTTGCATAATTAAAAATTTCTTGTACTTGATCTCCTGTAGCTACTCCGGGTTTAATATTGTGTGCCATTGTAATTTTTTTTTTAAATTGTTTTTTATTAATTTTTCAGATTATAATTTGCAAAAATAAGAATTAATTAGCACTTAGAAAGGGTAATTGATACCAAAATTAAAAACAGAATTTCCAAAATTATATTGAGTAAACCATCTTTCCCTTTTTTCCAAGGCTGGATTGTATGTTTTGAACCCCATGTCAAGTCGAACTGCAAAAAAACCTAAATCATATCGTATACCAAATCCGGTACCTAAAGCCATTTCTTTTAAGTCTTTCAATCCGTCAAAACGAGCCGGATCATAAACAACAGCGTCTAATACATTCCAAATATTTCCAGCATCTGCAAAAAGAGCTCCATTCCATTTTCCAGCAATTAAAAAACGGTATTCTCCACTAATTGCAATTTTCATATTTGCTTCATTAAAATCATTAGAAAATGAACTGCTTCCAGGTCCCAAATTATAAGGCTGCCAGGCACGATTATCATTAGCCCCCCCTGCATAATAACTTTTTGAAAAAGGAACTGTATTTGAGTTCCCATAGGGTATGGCTATGCCAAAAAAGGTTCGAATAGCAAAAACATTTGCTTTATTTACATTCCAGTGTTTTATAAAATCAAATTCTGTTTTTATATATTCGGAATATTCCAAATTAAAAATCTCATAATTATTATTTATATTTTTTGGTAAATTTCCTACTTTTGAAATTAAAGATAAAATGGTACCTGCTGATTCTATTTTAGTTCTAAAAGTATAAAACGAATTGTCCTGCAAATCTTTTTTAGTCGTTTTAGTAAAATTAAAATTTGTGGCAAAAATAAAATCGTTATCCGTAAGTCTTATTCTTTGTTGCTCAACATTAAGAACATTTTGATATTCAGCATCATTTGGCAATAGGCTGGTTTTTAAAGTTAAAACATCATTTGTGAAACCAGTTGTACCACTTTCGATTATCAAATTATTATCACTAGTATAGTCTGGATTTGTATTATAAGTTTGAGCTATGCGATTTAATGCATCATATGAACTTCCATATACATTAAAATAATTTTCAGGATTCAAATTCCGAACAAACTGAAAGTTGAAAAGATCAAATCGAGAGGTTGTGTTTTTTTTAGGTGTCCAATTATACGAAAACGAACCTGTGAAATTCTCCTTATCTAAACCAATATTGGTCTGTTTAGATAAACCTAGACTAAATACCGTTGATGGTATCATGCTCTTGGGTATTAGCCCTTCTGTTTTTATCGGAAATAAAATTCTTGGAAAATTTAGTTTTGCATCTACTCCATATTCTGATACATTAAAAAAACTATTGTTTGAATTAGCAATATCTTTGGAAGCACCAATATTTCCTCTGGCTGAGACTTCTAAAGTTTCGGCTCCATTAAAAATATTTCTAACCGTCTCGGTAACACTACCTGTAATACCAAAATCTTCTATATTGGAATGGGTTAGATCGAAAGCAAAACCAAAACTATATTTTTTTCGTGGAGTTAAATATATTTTAGCGATCAAAGACTGCGCTAATGTGTCTTTTTTATCCACTTCGTATTGAATGGTTGGATAATTAAATATTTTTAAATTATTCAAATATCTTGTTGTCAAAACTGTTCTTGCATCGTTAAAAACACCTCCTTTGGAAAGGAACACTGCATCAGTTATAGCATGAGGTGTGTATTTAATTTTTTCATAAGCATATAAATGAATATTATTGAAAGTCACACTGTCTTTTATAGGCGAATTATGGTTCTCCGATTTATAATCGGTATAAATCTCAATATCACTTATTTTGTAAATTTTAAAAGGTTCTGTCTTTGTAGAATCATTTTCCTGATACGAATAATTTCCTACATTTAAAATTACAGTAGCTTTATCCTTTTTGTTAATAGTGTCAATGTCAAAATTTATATAATTGGACTGAAATCGATAGGCTCCATTATTTCTATACAAAGTGGTAATTCTGTTTTTTTCATTCTCAAAATCTTCAGTTTTATATTGCTTTCCAGGGATTATCAATGATTTCGTTGTTTTATAAAGAGAATCTAACACAGGAGTTTGAATGGACGTTCGCAACGAATCGATAAAATAAGGATTACCTGTTGTCAAATAATATTTTAATTGTGCCCTCTTTGGAGCCAAAGAATCAAATTTATAATTTGCATCAACATTAAAATAACCATTATTAAAATAGTAGCTTTTAAGTCTTGTTAATGATTTCTTTGATTTAAGTGTATCTAGAATAACAGGCGCCTCACCTGTTTCTTTCAAAAAATTATGTATTCCAAGATACCAAAACGACTTGCGCAGTCCTTCAATTTGCTTTGCTGAGAGCCATTTTACTTCCCTATCATATTTCTTTTTATTATTATAATATTTTAAATTAAATGTTGAATCAGGGTTTGGATTGGCCAAATTATAAATATTCAAAAACAATCTATAATTTAGTAAAGGTACTTTACTGTTGGGTTGTTGATACAATTGATCATATAAAGTTTGATCCTTTAGTAACTTCCCATTCTCAAAAATTTCATTCTTTATAAGAAGCTGTTTTCTAGCAGGCACTCTCTTTTCTGAATTACAACCATAGAAAAAAATAGTAATTAGAATAAATACCGCTATTTTTGCACAATTCTTTTTCTTATTATAAATACTAGATTGCATAAATTGTTCCGCAATACCATTATTTAATTGAAAAAAAGAAAAATAGTGATCCATCTGGAAGTGTTATAGAATAATTAATTCAAAAGTACATTTTTTTTATGCTTAGTAAAAACCAAATAAAGCTTATATCCAGTTTACAACAAAAAAAACATCGTTTTATTAATCATTTGTTTTTTGCTGAGGGTATAAAAGTAATTCAAGAATTAGTTAAATCAAATTTTGAATTAGAACATCTTTATACTACTAAAGAAGATTTCAATGAAATACCTTCCCACAAAAGAAGCTTTATTTCAGAAAATGAGTTACATAAAATCAGTGCTTTATCTACACCTAATACCTGTTTGGCAGTATTCAAAATTCCTTTAGAAAGTAAAATTGATGAATCTGGGCTAATTTTAGCTCTTGATGACATAAGAGATCCTGGGAATTTGGGAACCATATTGAGATTGTGTGACTGGTTTGGCATACAACAAATCATTTGTTCTAAAGAAACTGTAGATATTTATAATCAAAAAGTGGTTCAGGCTACAATGGGATCAATTGCAAGAGTAAAAGTTAATTATGTTGATTTAGAAGCATTTTTATCAAAGTCAACTTTACCTATATTTGGAACTTTTATGGAAGGAAAAAATATATACAAAACTGAGCTGCCTCAAGAAGGCATTATTGTCATGGGAAATGAAGCGAATGGAATTTCTGAAATTATAGAAAAATTAACAACTAATAAAATTACTATCCCGCGATTTGGAGACATTCAAATGACCGAAAGTTTAAACGTAGCTACCGCAACTTCGATAATCTTAAGTGAATTTAGACGGCAAAATTTAAAATAAAAAATATCTTTCTAATGAAATGTAAAATTTATTAATATCCCTCTAGATTTCATAGCATCAATATTTCCTGTCCAAGGACTATTAGGATCTTTATCTCTGATTAATTCATCCGAAATTCCAAATTGCCCTCTAATAGAAGGAGAAAATATAAAATACTCTGAAAAAATATCAATTCCAAAACCCACTTCATAGTTGGTGGTCCAAGATTTTACTCTAAAACGTTCTTCAAGATTGTCATCCAACGATTTGGCATTACTTGATAAATTTAAATTAGCTGACACACCTCCTAATAAATAAGGACGAACATTTCCAGTACGAAGAGCGGAAAACTTCAATAATAACGGAAAATTAATATAAGTACTATTTATTTCTCTAATTGCGTCACTTGAATTATTAAAGCCAATACTAGGTGGGTAATGCAACGTTCTAAAAGCAACGTAAAGACCGGGTTCAAAACGCAAGTCTATATATTCGTGCAATCTTAAATTGGTTACCAGTCCTACATTGAAACCTCCCGATTTGTCCGTTTGTATATCAGATGAATACCTTGGATCGGTTTCCATTACTTTATAATCTATTTTAAAATCATACGAGTTAAATCCTAAAAAAAAACCAAAATAGACTCTTTTCATTTGGTAATTTTCTAGGTTTATAATTGGATTCTTACTGAAAATTCCGTCCGAGTTTTGTGCACTTCCTTTTATGACGATGCTTAATAGAAATAGGACAATTAATTTTTTCATATCTACGCTGAAGGTTTTCGGTATTATTTTTTAGAGGCAGTGTAAATTGTGGCCACTCCAAAAGTTTGAGGCAAAGCTACTACATCAATAAACCCAGTTTTTCTCAAAATATTGTTTAATGCTTCTCCATATGGAAAAGAAGCTGCTGATTCTGACAAATAACCATAAGCAACATCATCTTTTGAAAACAATTTTCCAATAATCGGTAAAATATTTTTACTGTAAAAATTATATCCTTGCTTATAGGGCGTTTTGTCTGGAACAGATGTTTCTAGGATAACAAAAATTCCACCAGGTTTTAAAACTCTTAAGATTTCTAATAGGCCTGTTTCTAAATGCTCAAAATTTCGAACCCCAAAAGCGACTGTTATAGCATCAAAAAAATTATCTTCGAAAGGCATACTTTCAGAATCACCCAAAACCATTTCAATTTTATTGGATAGATTTTTATCTGCAATTTTTTTTACTCCAATTTCAAGCATTCCTGCAGAAATATCTAAACCAATTATTTTTTCAGCTTTGGTTTTTGTCATCAAAATTGCAAGGTCTCCAGTCCCTGTAGCAATATCAAGAATAGTTTTTGGATTATTTTGCGCAACCAATTGTAACACTTTTTTTCTCCATTTAACATCTATTCCAAATGATATAACACGGTTTAGATTGTCATAATTTCCGGATATATTGTCAAACATTGTTGCTACTTGCTCTTTTTTAGTAAGTGTCGAATTTTTATAAGGTGTGATTTGCTTTGGCATTTTTATAATTTGTACAAATATAACATAATCTTAAGGAAGAATAAATGTGTTTTTTAAATTGATAAATTAATTTTAGATAAAACGCAAAATTTATCAATATAAGAGGTGATTTATTTGTTTTTAGCTAAGTCAAAAAATCTAAAATTTATAAAAAAGCGGCATCATCTAGCTCAAGCCCTTGTGTTTACTGGAAAATATTGATTTTATATAAAATGAAAAAAAAATGAAATATCACCAAAAGTGGGTATTGTGAGTACTGATTTTAATACTGATGTTTGTACTTTAAAATTTAGATATTTTATGAATGATTAGTAGGGAAGTAATGACCCAAATCAAATGGATATTTTTTGCGCTATTTATCTCGTTTGTTCTTGTATTTTTTTTTGAAGGTACTATTGTAAATGGTAGTATCCTGTTTAAAGCGCAAAATACGTTCTTAGGATTAAATTTGTTTTTGGAAATTTTAATTTTCTTTGCCTTTAGTACCTTTGTGGTATTTGGTACTAAAGGCTTTTTTGAGTTGTACTCTCAAAAATTATCAAATACGATTGTCTTCTTTTCTGGAGTAGTTTTGATATTTGTGATTTGTATATTATGTTATCAAATTTTAGTACAAGAATAGGTCATTCCTCTAATCGTTTTAACAAAAACATCCCTTCTAGAAGGGATGTTTTTGTTTATAAATTTTCAAATGTAAACACAAAAAATAAGTGATTTAAATCCTCACGAATGTCTGATATGTAAATTCAAATTTATGTTTATCATCTATTGGATTAAACGCTGATTTAATTTCCTTCCATTCTAGAGTATTGATCTTAGGAAAAAAAGCATCTGCTTCAAAAGTATGATGCACTTTCGTGATCTCAAGTTGATCCGCAAAGGAAATTCCTAAAGTATAAATCTCACCTCCACCAATAATAAATGAATTTTCATTTTCTGGACAAATAGCTAATGCTTTTTCAATACTATCAACTACTATACATCCCTCTGGGCTATAGTCTTTTTGACGAGTTATTACAATATGCGTGCGATTAGGAAGTGGTTTAGGAAAACTTTCAAATGTTTTTCTTCCCATAATAATATGATGTCCCGTTGTTAAGGCTTTAAATCTTTTAAAATCATTTGGAAGGTGCCAAACTAACTCATTATTTTTTCCAAGTGCATTGTTTTCTGCTACTGCAGCAATCATAATAATCATATTCCAGAATTTATTTAGTATTAGTCTCTTCAATTTTCGATTGCAATTGCGCTATCTTTTTTTGCTGTAGTGCAACAAGTCGATCTATCTGATCTCTCTCCCAATATTTATTCATAAAACGATCTGTGATAAAAACTTTTATAAAATGCAACACAAAAAGAAACAACCACAAAGTAATTATCCAAATACACCAATTTGAATCAATACCAATGTCAAAAAAACGATTTGCAGTAAATAGAAATAAACTTGTCAAAGTAAATAAAACAAAATGATAATACAGCCTTTTCTTTTGTTTTAATCGGTTTCTTGCATATTCATATTGCTCGTGTAACTCTTTTTCCATGGTTAATTTTTGCTTATAAAGATAAAATTATTTTTTTAATGACACTATTGTGATTATTGAATATTTATTAAGAAAACGTTTTCTAAATAAATATTCAAAATTTAGAAGGTTTCATTTCATTTTATAATTAAAAAAAGGGATTGCTTTTTGCATTTACACTAAAAATTCACTTGTTTAAAAAAACTTCGAATATTTTTATTTACTTTGATATAACTTTAAAAATGAAATAGTTATGTCAATCAAAAAACAATTTATAAAAACCAAGCCCGTTTGTAAAGTTACATTTAGTGTAGAGGCAAAAACGGCAAATCAAGCATCGGTTATTGGAGATTTTAATAACTGGAGTATTGAAGAAGGAGCTTTAAGCAAATTAAAAAATGGTACTTTTAAAGCAACTTTCGAGTTGGATAAAGATGCTTCTTATGAATTTAAGTATGTAGTTGATGGAGCGTTTGTAAACGAGCCCGAAGCTGATTCTTTCAAATGGAATGATTTTGCAGGTGCAGAAAACAGTGTTTTGGTGGTTTAATCCCAAAACACTTTTTTTTTATATACTAACCGAAAAAGTGATTATTTATTTTTCATACTTGAGTCTCTTTCGATAACACTTGTTTCTAACTCGATCGTTCTCGGTAAAAATGAAACTCCATCTTTGTTAGAAATCATTTCTTCGAGTAATAAGGTAAAGGCAGCAACTCCCATTTCGTAACTAGGTTGTTCAACTGTACTCAATTTGGGGGTTATTACTTGCGCCATAAACCAATTGCTAAAACCAATTACGGCTATTTGATTGGGAACCTGAACTCTTTTTTCATTAAAATATGCCAAAACACCAACTGCAACCAAATCTGTGATTGCAAAAATTCCATCTACATCAGTATGTTCCTCGAGAATTTGTTTGGCAAAATCAACTCCTTCTTTAAAAGTAACATTTTGACAAGTATAGACCAATTTTGAATCATACGGAATGTTGTTTTTTTCTAAAGCTTTTTTATAACCCAAAAAACGATCAATAGCATTTTGAGGATTTTCTGGTCCTCGAATATGTGCTATTTTTTTGCACCCTTTATCAATCAAGTGTTGAACTGCTTCCATAGCCGCTTTCTGATCATTTATAATAACCTTCGAACTCGGAATTAATTTTGAAATTTTATCAAACTGAACAAAAGGTATTTCTTTTCTAAGTATTTCCTTGATGTGAGAATCATTGTTTGACTCATTGGAAAGAGACATTATAATCCCGTCAACTCTTTTGTTTAGTAAGAGCGCCACCTGTTTTTTTTCTAATTCTAAAGACTCATTCGATTGAAGTATAATAACTAAATATCCATTTTTCTCAGCTTCGGCTATAATACCGTTAATAACATTGGAAAAAAAATGATGAACTACTTCGGGAATAATTAATCCTATGGTTTTTGACTCCTTGGTTCGAAGATTTACCGCAAAACTATTGGGTATGTAATTGAGTTCTTCAGCTAAGGCAAGAACTTTTTTTATGGTTTTTTCACTAACATCTGGCTTGCTTTTTAACGCTTTTGAAACAGTAGTAATTGATATACCTAATGTTTCAGCAATTTCTTTTAGAGTCGTCTCTTTCATTTAGCAAATATTAGAATTATTTTTCTCAATCTCAAATCGCAAACGTTTGCGTAACTTTCGCAAACGTTTGCGATAAAATTGTTGTATTGTAAAGTCATGATAAAAGTACATTTACAATAAATTAACGTTAAATTTATTAATCATACAATTTTAAACCATGAAAAAAATCATTTATTTATTAAAAAGGGGACAATTGGTTTTTGCACTATTGTTATTTAACTTGTCTTTTTCCCAAAATTCAACTCTTACAGGGGTTGTTTCTGATGCGAATGGCAAACCAATTTCAGGAGCAAATATTACCATTCAAAATACAGCAAAGGGAACTTCAACCAATGATGAGGGAAGTTACGAATTTTCTAATCTTCAAAATGAAAATATAGTTATAATTGCATCCTACATAGGATATAAAACAACTCAAACATCTGTTAACATAAACGGAAATACAATTCAAAACATTTCATTAACACCAGATGCAAATCTATTAAATGACATAATTGTTACAGGGGTTGTTGGTCAAAAAACTAAAATAAAATCCAGCCTTTCAATTACATCACTTAATACAAAACAAATTGAACAATCGGCTCCAAGATCAACTGCAGAAATTTTTAGATCAATCCCAGGAATTCGTTCTGAATCATCTGGAGGAGAAGGAAACTCAAACATTTCAGTACGTGGGGTGCCAATTTCGTCTGGTGGATCAAAATATTTACAAATTCAAGAAGATGGGCTTCCGGTTCTTTTATTTGGCGATATCTCTTTTGCGACAGCAGACATTTTTACAAGATTTGACGGAAATGTTGCCAGAATCGAAGCCATTCGAGGTGGATCAGCT
Organism: Flavobacterium praedii; assembly: GCF_026810365.1. Taxonomy (NCBI): domain Bacteria; kingdom Pseudomonadati; phylum Bacteroidota; class Flavobacteriia; order Flavobacteriales; family Flavobacteriaceae; genus Flavobacterium; species Flavobacterium praedii. Next base: position 3,721,374 of record NZ_CP113948.1, on the reverse strand, counting down.
TCAACCTTATCTTCCAATTCTCCTGGTGGAATCATAAATTTTATCAGTAAAACTGGGCAAACCGAAGGAGGTACGGTTAGAACAAGTTTTGGTTTAGATTACGATAATTTTAGAACGGATTTAGATTATGGAGCAAAAATTGGGGATGGCTTATATTTTCATGTAGGTGGTTTTTATAGAGCAGGCGAAGGAGTCAGAAAAACAGGTTTTACATCAAATAATGGAGGCCAAGTAAAATTTAATATCACAAAAGAATTTGAAAACGGAAAAATAACTGTTTATGCCAAATTTTTAAACGATAAAGCGGTTGCCTATATGCCTATGCCAGTACAAGTTACAGGAACAAATTCTAACCCAAATTGGGGAAATGTAAATGGTTTTGATGCTACAACAGGAGCTTTACAATCTATATATTTGACTCATAATGTGGGACTTGGCCCTGATGGAGAATTAAGACGAGGAAATGTTGCAGATGGAATGAACCCTGTATCGAAATCAATCGGAGCTAATGCTTCTTTTAATCTAGAACAAGGTTGGAAATTAGATGATAATATTCGTTATTCTGCAAATAGTGGCGGGTTTATTTCTCCATTCCCTGCAGAAGTTGGTTCATCCTCTACAATAGCCAATTCGTTTGGAGTAGGTTCAAGTCTAACCTATGCAAACAGCGGAACTCCGTTTGACAATCCAAATGGATTAGTGGCCAGAATACACATGTTTGACACAAAATTAAATGATTTAAGTAACTTCATGAATGATTTAAAAATAACGAAAAAATTTGACAAAGTGGGAATCACTGCTGGTTTCTTCAAATCGATACAAAATATTTCTATGTCTTGGTTGTGGAATTCTTATTTACAGGAAGTGTCGGATAATAATCCACGTTTAATAAATGTAACAAATGCCACTGGTAATTTATTGTCCGAAAACGGTCTGTATGCTTACGGTGTTCCTACTTGGGGTAATTGTTGCACCAGAAATTATGACACACAATACAACGTTTCTGCTCCTTATGTAAATGTAACTATTGATGCTACTGACAAACTTTCGTTCGAAGGTGGGTTACGTTATGACTTAGGAAAGGTTTCTGGATCTTTTGCCGGTAGTGCACAGACCATTTTTGACATCAATAATGACGGTTCCATTTCTGTTCCCGAAACAAGTGTTTCGGCTATAAACACTGCAAATGAAACTGCTGTTCATTATGACTATGATTATGTTTCTTATACTATTGGAGCCAATTTTTTACTAACCGAAAAACAATCTCTTTTTGCTAGATATAGTAAAGGTGCTTCTGCAAAAGCAGATCGTATTTTATTCTCTGGATTGGATTACACAGATGGCAATAAAATAAATTCATTAGACTTTTTGACACAAGCCGAATTAGGGTATAAACAAAAATTTACTAAAGGGTATGTTTATGCAACTGCTTTCCATTCTAAAACTGACGAGCAAGGCGGTTATGAAGCCACTTCAAATAGTATCATAAAAAACAATTATAAATCGTATGGTTTAGAATTAGAATCCTCTTATAATGTGAGCGATAATTTTAATTTGCGAGGAGCTTTAACGTATACTAAAGCTGAAATTACATCTGGTAATAACAATGGAAATGAACCAAGAAGACAACCAAAATTGATGTATAATTTAATGCCAACTTATAGCTTTTTAGGCGATAAAAACACGATTGGATTGAGTTTTATTGGCCAAACCAAAGCGTATACACAAGATTCTAATGAACTAATAATGAATGGTTTTGTAATTGCAAATGCATTTGTAGAAATTGGAATTACAAAGGGATTGTCAGCAAATTTCTCCGTAAACAACTTATTTGACACCTTAGCAATTACAGAAACTGAAGAAGGGGCTATTACGGAAAATACAGTTAATTACGTAAGAGCAAGACCAATGCCTGGAAGGTCTACTTCAGTGGCTTTGTCTTATAGATTTTAATATAAATATTATTTGGTTTAGTTAATTAGTTAGTTAACAATTCCTGTGCCTCTAAAGCATGGGAATTGTTTCTAAAAAATGAGTACTAACAAAAAATTTTAAATTTTATAAAATGAAAAAAATCTCGTATTTGATTTTATTTTTTATCGCTCTTTTTCAATATAATTTGAATGCACAAGTTGTTTCAAAACCTGAAAAAATTGTCGAAAAACAAAAAAAAGTTATTATAATTTACGGCAGTCCAGATTGTCATTACTGCATAAGTGCAAAAAATATTTTAATCGAAAAAAATATTGATTTTATTTTTTGTGACATCGATACCGACAAACAAGCTCTTAATGAAATGCTTACTAAATTAAAAAGGGCAAATATCAGTACAAATAATCTTGGCATTCCAGTTATTGATAAATACGGTGAAATTTTTTCAAACAACATCAACTTTGATGATTTTCTAAAAAAACTAATACAATAAGTTATGACTTTCAAAAGACCTAAACTTAATTTTTGGCAAATATGGCACATGAATTTTGGATTTTTTGGAATTCAATTTAGTTTCGGATTACAACAAAGTAATATGAGCGCCATTTATAAATACTTGGGTGCTGACGAAGCAAGTTTACCAATGTTATGGCTTGCTGGCCCAATAACAGGATTAATTATTCAACCTATTATTGGAGCAATAAGCGATGGAACATGGTCTCCAAAATTTGGACGCAGAAAACCTTTTTTTCTAATTGGAGCTGTGATTTCTAGTATCGCTTTGATAGCCATGCCCTTCTCTTCTTCTTTGTGGATGGCTGCAAGTTTACTTTGGATTCTTGATGCTTCTAATAATATTGCCATGGAACCTTATCGTGCTTTTGTTGCAGACAAATTAGTGAGTGAACAACATTCCTTGGGTTTTTTAATGCAAAGTTTTTTTACGGGTTTAGGAATTACATTGGCCAATTTCACTCCTGCCATTTTAGTTGCTTTAGGCTTGTTTGCCTTTACTGACAAAATGAGTAACGGAATCCCCGTTTATACCTATTGGGCTTTTTTTATAGGAGCAGTTGCTGCTATAGGATCCGTTTTAATTTCTGTTTTGACCACCAAAGAATACCCTCCAACAGAACAAGAATTAGAAGTGATGAAAAGGGAAAAGGAAAAAGGGAATGTTGTATTTAGAACCTTCAATGATATAACAAAAGCTTTCAAAACAATGCCCCAAACAATGCGTCAACTTATACCCATGATGTTTTTTACTTGGTATGCTATGTTTTGCTATTGGGAATACATCACTTCTACATTATCCATTTCTATTTTTCATACATCAGACTCAACTTCCGATGGGTTTTCTAAAGCACAGCTTTTGACTGGAAATTTAAATGGAACTTATAATATTATTTGTTTTATGGTCGCATTTGCCTTAGTGCCGTTAGCGTATAAAATTGGAGCAAAAGGAGTGCATTTTATAGCCTTAACATTGGGAGGTTTGGGATTGCTCGCTATTCCATATTTAAATAATACAGATGTGCTTTTTCATATTTATAACCCATTTGGAACATCAATACAAATTAGTACCATTTATTTATATTCATTTGGTTTGGGAATTTCATGGGCTTCAATGATGTCTATGCCATATCAATTATTGGCAGGTTCAATTCCCAAAGAAAAACGAGGCGTATATATGGGAATTTTTAATATGTTTATTGTGATTCCAATGGCACTACAAATAGTCACTATGCAGTTTTTTGTATATGATTTATTAGGCAAAAATCCAATCAATGTTATCCGTTTAGCGGGATTATTCTTAATCATTGGTGCCTTATTAACGCTGTTCATTAAAGTAAAACATCAAAATAAAGTATAGCATAATGAATGATTTACATTATTTAAAAGCAATTGATTTACTTAGAAAAGTATCTTCATCCAATGGTTTTTTGGCGAGCGCCCAAAACATCTCCAATTACAAAAGGGTTTGGGCTCGTGATGGCGTGATTTGCGGATTAGCAGCTTTGGCTTCGGGAGACGATGATTTGATTGCAACATTTCAAAAGACATTGGAAACATTAGGTAATAATCAACATCATAACGGAACTGTTCCTTCAAATGTAATGACAAAAGGAGACAAAATAGAAGTTAGTTATGGCGGATTAGCTGGTAGAGTTGATGCCGTAACTTGGTTTATCATCGGAATTTGTCAATTTGCTTTTTATAAAAAAGACGATGCTTTTGTTAAAAAATACCAAGTCAGCATCCAAAAATGTTTATACCTACTTGAGGCATGGGAATTTAATAATAAACATTTATTGTATGTGCCGCTTTCAGGAAATTGGGCAGACGAATACATAACAGATGGTTATGTTTTATACGATCAATTACTCCGTATTTGGGCACTTAAAAGTTATAACTATTTTGCAAAAGACAGTTTGATTGCTTCTAAAATTGAAAAAATAAAAGAGCAAATTGAAATTAATTTCACTCCAAAATCAGTTGGAGAGAAATACCATGAAAGAGCATATGACGAAGCTAATATTCAAGAATTTATGCCTTGTTCCTTTTCTCCTGCTGGTTATAAAAAACAATTTGATGCTTTTGCCAATTCCCTTGCTTTGTATTTGAATATTGGTGATCAAAATTTTCAAGAAAGTATTCTAAAACACGCCTTAAAACTTTCAAGTGAAAGGCCTTTACAATTAATACCTGCTTTTTGGCCTCCAATTGAAGAACATGATTTAGATTGGAACTTGCTGAAAAATAATTGTAAATATGAATTTAGGAATTATCCAAATGAGTTTCATAACGGGGGCAGTTGGCCTATGGTGAATGGATTCTTTGGCTTGGCATTACTTTCGAAAGATAAAAAGAAGGAAGCCTTAACGCTATTAAATGCCATAAATATAGCCAATGCAATTGATGATTATAGCTTTTATGAAAACTTCAATAGTGAAACGAAACTACCAAATGGTGTTCCGTTTTGCGCATGGAGTGGAGCCGCTACAATTATCTTACACCAAAGTATTAATACAAATTTTAAATTTTTCGTTTAGAATGAAAAAGACCATAGATATTATAAGTGTTGGCGAAGTACTCATTGACTTTATAGGGCATGAAGTAAATACTTCGATAAACAAGACAAAAGATTACCATCGTTTTTTGGGTGGTTCGCCTACAAATGTAGCAGTAAATGCAGCGAGATTAGGATTGAAATCCATTTTGGTAGCTACTTGTGGGCAAGATGGTTTGGGAGAATATATTATTCGAAAATTAAAAGCGAACAACGTAATTACTTCTCAAGTCAGAATATCGGAAACAGAGCCGACTTCAATTATTTTTGTATCAAAATCTACTGGCACACCTGATTTTATTCCTTATAGAGAAGCCGATTGTCAGATCGAAAAGTTTCAAATTCAGGATGAAATTTTAGAAAGCGCAAAGATATTTCATACCACTTGTTTTGCTTTAAGCAAAAATCCAGCTCGTACTACTATTTTAGAAAGTGCCAAAAAAGCAAAATCGTTAGGTTTGCAAACCAGTATTGATGTCAATTTTTCAGAAAGAATTTGGCCAGACCGAGAGGAAGCCAAGTTTGTTCTAAAAGAATACTTGTCTACAGATCCCCTAGTAAAATTAAGTTTGGATGATTGTTTCAGGCTTTTTGCCGAGGAAAAAACAGAAGAGTATATTTTTGAATATTTCCATGCATTAGGTGCTTCTACCATTTGTTTAACAAAAGGAAAAGATGGTGTTGTACTTTCAGACAATACTTTTGGAGTGTTCTGTCAAAAAGCGATGGTTATTCCAGAGATAAAAGATACAACGGGTGCAGGAGATGCTTTTTGGACGGGATTTTTATATGCACAATTATTGCATAAAAATTTTGAAGAGACAATTACTATTGCACAAAAACTAGCCAGTATAAAGTTGCAGAACATCGGGCAGTTGCCAAATGATATCAATTTTAAAGAAGAATTAAAATAGAATAAGTCCGCTTAATGGCGGACTTATTCTATTTTAATTGCAAAAGAAATTAATCTATTAACAAACTTTTGAAATTATTCGAGATTTAAACAGCCACATTGCCTTTTATAAGCGCATGTGGTTCATACCCTTCTAAGGTAAAATCATCGAAATCAAAATCGAATATGTTTTTTATGTTAGGATTTAAAATCATTTTGGGTAATGGTTTTGGCTCGCGAGAAAGTTGCAATTCGAGTTGTTCAAAATGATTATTGTAAATGTGTGCATCACCAAAAGTATGAATAAATTCACCAACATCTAGATCACAAACTTGCGCTATCATCATGGTTAACAATGCATAAGAAGCAATATTAAAAGGAACTCCTAAAAAAATATCCGCACTTCGTTGGTACAATTGGCAGGATAATTTTCCTTTAGTTTCTCCTTTAGTTTCATCAGGTGCTGCAACATAAAATTGAAAAAAAGCATGACATGGAGGCAAAGCTGCTTTAGTATTGGCTACATTTTCTTCAAATGTTTTGGTAGTATCTGGTAATACAGATGGATTCCAAGCCGAAACAAGCATTCTTCGACTGTTTGGATTTGATTTTAACTCGGTAATAAGTTCGCTAATTTGATCTATTTCCTCACTATTCCAATTGCGCCATTGATGTCCATAAACAGGTCCTAAATCACCATTACTATCTGCCCATGCATCCCATATTTTTACACCATTATCTTGAAGATATTTTATATTCGTATCGCCCTTTAAGAACCATAACAACTCATATATAATAGATTTAAGATGTAATTTTTTTGTTGTAACCATTGGAAAACCTTCACTCAAATCAAATCGCATTTGATATCCAAATACACTTTTTGTTCCAGTTCCTGTTCGGTCTCCTTTTTGACAACCGTTGGACATAACATGTTGTACTAAGTCTAGGTATTGTTTCATTTGTGTTTATTCGTTAAAATATTGAATCGTTTATTCATCAATTTGTATTAAACGACAAACGATTAAACAAATCACCGATTAAACAAATCAAAATTACGCTTCTCTTTTTGAAATTTCATCACGGATCTTTGCCGCTTTTTCGTAATCTTCCTGCTCTACAGCTTGCTCTAATAATTCATTTAATTCATGCAAACTATGATTGGAATATGTATTTCCAGATTCATTACTTTCGGTACTGCCAAATGTTTCTGGATTAGACAAAATCTCGTCTAATTCATTCAAGGAATCCGTTTCAAGCGGATTGGCTTTTAAATAAATACCTGCTTTGTCCAATATATTTTTATAGGTAAAAATTGGAGCATTAAAACGAATTGCCAATGCAATAGCATCCGAAGTTCTGGCATCAATTATTTCTTCAATTTTATCCCTTTCGCAAATAATACTAGAATAAAAAACGCCATCGACTAACTTGTGTATAATGACTTGTTTTACGACTATATCAAATCTTTCGGCAAAGTTTTTAAATAAATCATGAGTCAAAGGACGAGGCGGTTTAATTTCTTTTTCCAAAGCAATTGCAATAGACTGGGCTTCAAATGCGCCAATAACAATAGGCAATTTTCTTTCCCCATCAACCTCATTTAATATCAACGCATAGGCGCCATTTTGAGTTTGACTGTATGAAATTCCTTTTATAGATAATTTAACTAAGCTCATGTTTGTATTATGGAAAGTACGAGTACTTTATTAATTGTGTCTTTTTCTCTGTTTTAAATAAAGTGCAATTTTAATCAAAATTTATGGAACAAAAAAGCTACCTAAAGCAAAGATACGATTATCTTGTTTTTTAGGCAGCTTATTGTGAGAGAAATTAAATCCTAAGATTGTTGCTCTTTAAAAGCTTTGAACTTTTGAATCAATTGAGGCACTATTTCAAAAGCATCACCAACAACTCCATAATCGGCTACTTTAAAGAAAGGAGCTTCCGGATCACTATTGATTACCACTTTTACTTTTGAAGAGTTGATCCCAGCAATGTGTTGAATTGCTCCAGAAATACCAACAGCAATATATAAATTAGTAGCAACTGGTTTTCCTGTTTGACCAACATGTTCTCCATGAGTTCTCCAACCTAAATCAGAGACTGGCTTAGAACAAGCAGTTGCGGCTCCAAGAACAGATGCTAATTCTTCAATCATTCCCCAGTTTTCTGGACCTTTAAGGCCACGCCCTGCAGAAACTACAATATCAGCATCTGCAATAGAGACTTTTCCAGAAACTTTTTCGACAGACACCACTTTAACTCCAAAATCAGCATCTCCGATAGTTGGATTAAAATCTTCTGTTGTTAATGAGGATGTATTTTCGAAAATCCCATAAGAGTTTTTGGCTAGTGCCAATACTTTTACATCGGTATTGATCTCTGTTATATTGAAAGCTTTGTTTGAAAAAGCCGTTCTTTTAACTTGAAACGGGGAAGTGCTTACCGGCAAGCCAACCACATTTGATGCGTAACCAGCCTCTAACGCCACCGCTACTAATGAAGCTAAGTAAATACTATCTGTTGTTGATGAAAGTAAAACTACTTTAGCCTCTTCTTTTTGAGCTGCTTGCTTAATAACATCAGCATAAGCTTTGGCGGTAAAACCTGCTAATTTATCATTGTTTACTTTTAAAACTTTATCAACCCCGTATTTTGACAATTCAGAAACATCTCCAGCATTTACCGTAACGGCTGTAACAGTTGTTCCTAATGATTCAGCTACTTTTTTTGCATAAGAAGCAAGTTCTAATGCTACTTTTTTAAATTTTCCTTCTGCAGATTCTGCATATATTAATATTGACATATTTTTTTTTGTTTAAAAGTTTAAGGTTTAAAGTTTAAAGTTTGGCAACTGAAAACTCGGACTGAAAACTGATTACTAGATTACCTTCGCTTCGTTGTGCAATAAATTAATTAATTCATCCAAATTATCAGCTGAAATTAATTTTACTGCTGATTTTGGAGCTGGTTTTTCAAATTTTACGGCTTTAGTATTTATAGCAGCATCTACAGGCTCAAGGATTGTTAATACTTTTGTTCTGGCTGTCATAATTCCTCTCATATTTGGAATACGCAAATCTTTTTCCTCAACAATTCCTTTTTGACCCCCAATAATAATAGGTAATGAAGAACTTACTGTTTCTTTTCCACCATCTATTTCACGGACGGCTGTAACATTTGTTCCTTCTACAGTGATTCCTGTACAAGAGTTTAAAAAGTTGTATCCTAAAATCCCTGCAATCATACCAGGAACCATTCCTCCGTTGTAATCCAATGATTCTTTACCTGCAATTACAATATCATAACCACCATTTTTGATTACTTCAGCCAATTGTTTAGCCACAAAAAAACCATCCGTTGGATTGGCATTAATACGAATGGCTTCATTGGCTCCTATCGCCAATGCTTTTCTTAAAGTAGATTCGGTATCCGGCCCACCAACATTTACCACAGTTACTGTAGCTCCTTGTTGCTCTTGAAACCAAATCGCACGAGTTAGACCAAATTCATCATTTGGATTAATAACATATTGAACCCCATTGGTATCAAATTCAGCATCTCCGTTAGTGAAATTGATTTTTGAAGTAGTATCAGGAACGTGGCTGATGCAAACTAATATTTTCATAATTATATATTTAAATTCTTTTTTTCTTGGACAAATTTAAAATAATAAATTGAATTATTTATTATGCATGCATAATATTTTTTACAACTATTACGATTTCGAAGCCAGCATAGCATCAAGAAAGATTTTATTGCAAATTATTATAAATAACTCAATAACTTTTGTGATACTAATAGAATAAATCTTTTTTTAGACTTGATTTACATTGCGTTATGAAACCAAAAACAGCTACATACAACTGCAGCCCTAGCCCGGATAGAAGCGGCATCCTTCTTGAGGTCTCGTTTTTTTTAAAAGAGGCCTCAAGAAGATATAGCGAATAGCCGGAAACAGCTACAAAAAACACAATAGCATAAAAGCTTGTTATTTTAAAGTGTTTTATGCATTTAAGTAATTTAAAATAATTAATTTTGCGTTTCTAAAATTACACACAGACTATATAATATGAGAACGATACAATTTAGAGAGGCCATTTGCGAAGCGATGAGTGAAGAAATGCGTCGCGATGAGTCCATATACTTAATGGGTGAAGAGGTTGCTGAATACAACGGAGCTTACAAAGCATCAAAAGGAATGCTTGCTGAATTTGGTGAGAAAAGAGTGATTGACACGCCAATTGCTGAGCTTGGTTTTACTGGAATTGCTGTAGGATCGGCAATGAATGGTTGTCGTCCGATTGTTGAGTATATGACTTTCAACTTTTGTTTGGTTGGAATTGATCAAATTATAAATAACGCTGCCAAAATGCGTCAAATGACTGGTGGACAGTTTAATGTGCCTATCGTTTTTCGTGGTCCTACGGCTTCTGCTGGACAATTGGGAGCAACACACTCACAAGCAATCGAGAACTGGTTTGCCAACACTCCTGGACTTAAAGTAGTGGTTCCATCCAATGTTTATGATGCCAAAGGTTTATTAAAATCGGCAATTCGCGATAATGACCCTGTTATTTTCATGGAATCAGAACAAATGTATGGTGACAAAGGCGAAGTTCCAGATGGAGAATATACAATTCCTCTTGGTGTAGCTGATATCAAACGTGAAGGGACGGATGTAACTATTGTTTCTTTTGGTAAAATCATCAAAGAGGCGTACATCGCAGCAGATGAATTGGCTAAAGAAGGTATCTCTTGTGAGATTATTGACTTAAGAACGGTTCGCCCAATGGACAACGAAGCGATTTTAACGTCTGTTAGAAAAACAAACCGATTGGTTATTCTTGAAGAAGCTTGGCCATTTGCAAGTGTATCTTCGGAGATTGCTTATTTGGTTCAAGAGCAAGCTTTTGACTTTTTAGACGCACCAATCCAACGTATTACAACAGCCGATACTCCAGCACCATATTCTCCAGTATTATTAAAAGAATGGCTGCCGAATGCTGCCGATGTTGTGAAAGCAGTGAAAAAAGTATTGTATAAAAAATAGATTTTTAGACTGCTTAGATTTATTAAACTTTTAGATTAAACCCTTTAATTAAAAAATTTAAATAGCTAAAAAAATAAAACTCGAAACTTCATCAGACATTTAAATTTGATGAAGTTTTTTTTTGATCATTATGAAAAATCTACTGAAGGTTCTCGTTTTATTTTTGGTATCAACTACATCTTCACTTATTGCACAAACAAAAGTGAGCGGGATTGTTGTTGACAAATCCAAACAACCTGTTCCATTTGCCAATGTTGTGTTTAAAAACACTAGTATTGGTACCGTGACTAATGAAGATGGACGTTTTTATATGGAATCTCCAAATACTTACAAAACGTTAATTATAAGCTCGGTAGGCTTTTCCGAAAAAGAAATAACGCTTACCAAATCGGTTAATTATAATTTTACAATTGAACTTAATGAACAAGAGAGTCTAAAAGAAGTCGTTATTTTTACGGGCAAAACTTCTAAGAAGAATAATCCCGCTCTCGATATTCTGAGAAAAATTTGGGAGAAAAAGCGCAAAAATGGTCTATATCAATTTGCTCAATACCAAATGGAAAAATATGAAAAAGTAGAATTTGACATTAATTCTATTGACAGTGCCTATAGAAAACAAAAAATTTTCAAAGGCATGGAATTCATTTTTGATCATGTTGACACTTCTAAAATTACCGGAAAAACGTATTTGCCCATATTTGTAAATGAAGCATTGGTTGACGTGTATGGTGACAATAAAATACCGAAAATAAAAGAGATAACAAAAGCCAATAAAACGTCTGGATTTGATGGAAATCAACAAATATTGTCTTTCATAAAAGATTTATATTCTGATTATAATATCTACAATAATTACATCGCATTATTTGACAAAAGCTTTACAAGTCCACTATCTAAAACGGGAATTGATGTCTATAATTATGTTTTAAAGGACAGTGCTTTCATAGACAAAAAATGGTGTTTTAATATTGTTTTTTATCCTAGACGAAAAAACGAACTTACTTTCAAAGGGGATTTTTGGGTAAATGACACCACATTTGCTATCAAAAAAATCAATATGGCCGTTACCAAAAGTGCCAATATCAACTGGGTAAAAGACATTTACGTAGAACAAGAATTTGATGTATTAAACGATTCTATCTTTCTGTTGACCAAAGATTATTTGATGTCTGATTTTGCGGTAAATAAAAAAGAAAAATCAAAAGGAGTTTACGGAAAGCGAACCACTTATTATCAAAATCACAAATTCAATATCGAGAAACCTGCTAATTTCTACAAAGAAGAAGTCAATTTTGTAGATAACGAAGTCTATAAAAAAAGTGATGAGTATTGGGAAGAAAATCGATTCGAAAAATTAAGTAAAGACGAACAAGGAGTCTATAAAATGCTCGATACTTTACAAAATGTAAAAGCCTTCAAACGAATTACCAACTTAGTTCAAATATTAGCGAGTGGATACATCAATTATGATTTCTTAGATATTGGACCTATTTTCTCCACGTTTGGCTACAATGAAGTCGAGGGATTTAGAACACAATTAGGAGGTCGTACTTATTTTGGCCCAAATGATACGTGGCGTGTTCAAGCGTTTACTGCTTATGGATTCAAAGACCAAAAGTTTAAATACGGTTTTGCAGGAAAATGGATGATTGACAAAAAAAACAGAATCATTATTTCTGGAGGAAACAGACGCGATGTCGAACAATTGGGTGCTAGCTTAACCACAACCAATGATATTTTAGCAAGAAGCTATGGCTCTTCGTCCTTTTTTACGACAGGGTCCAATGGTAAATTGACAAATTTAGGCTTGACGAATGCCTCTGTTGCGATAGAACCCCTAAAAAACCTAACATTACAAACTGGGGTAAGTTATAAAACACTAGAATCGGCCTCAGCTGTTTTCAGTTTGGATTATTATACCACTTTACCAACTGTGGCAAATCCAGCAGGAGTTGTAAAAAGCAACACCACTCAATCTGAATTTAATATACAAGCCGAGTATACACCAAACAGAAGAACCATAGCTTACGGCGTAGAAAGAAGCATTGCTAACAGCCCCTACACTACCCTTTTTGTCAATTATAGTCAAGGATATAAAGGAATTATCAACAGTGATTTCAATTACAAAAAACTCGAACTCTATTACAAACAACCTATAATTATTGGTCCGTTAGGCCGTACTAATTTGATTTTGGAACTGGGTAAAACTTTTGGAACAGTTCCTTTAGGATTAATGAGTGTCGTTCCAGGTAATCAAACTTTTTTCACCATAGAGAACGCTTTTAGTAATCTAAATTATTACGAATTTGTTACCGATCAATATGCTACATTTCAATGGAATCATGATTTCAACGGAAGGCTGTTTGCCAGGGTTCCATTTCTTAGAAAACTCAATTGGAGAGAATTTGTCGGTGTAAAAGCCGCTTATGGAACCGTTTCAGATGCCAATAGAGCCATCAATGCTTCAGGTCTCGAATATGTAGCTCCAGAAAATGTCTATTGGGAATACAACGCCGGAATTGGAAACATCTTCAAGGTATTCCGTTTGGATTTTTCTTGGAGAGGAAGCTATCTCGACACGCCAAATACCAATAAATTTACTGTAAAAGGATCTTTTGGATTCTATTTTTAGGAGCTTTATCCAGCTATCATTCCAATCTTTTTTTAGGCTAAGAAAAATAGCCTAAAAAAAGGATTTTCCCTTCTATCTGGGCTAGGGCATTCGGGATTTTCATAAAATTTGTCTTTATAAAATATTTTTAAATTAAAGGCAAATGGATCATTGCAAATTTTATAGACACTTCCATTTTAATATTGCTTTTCTTTTTGGTATGAAGTTTAGACTTGTGCATCTAAGTTATATCTTAAGTTTTAGAAGTGATTTAGAAAACCATAAAAATGAATGACCTATTTGAAAAAATAATGTAAATTTGAATTTAAAACCAGCATGTTATGATTTCTATCGACACTCATAAAAGAAAAATAATTGAAAGAATTCAATCCATTGATAATGAAAGAATGCTTGTCGCCCTTGATGATGTATTAAATTCATTAAATTTGCCGGAAATCCAATACACTACAAATGATTCACAAAAACAAGCCATTCTCCAAGGGATTAAAGATATAGATAATGGAAATTATTTTACCCAAGAAGAAATAGACAGATTAGATTTGGAATGGCTCAACGGAAAATAATTTGGTCTAGAATCGCATATCTGCAAAGGAAAAATATACTCTTATATTGGTTCGAAAGAAATCAGTCCAATGTGTTTTCTAAAAAATTATTGAAACAAACCCAACAGGCGACAAAGCAACTAACGAAATTCCCTTATTTAGGAAAACCAACAGATATTATAGACGTTCGAGTTTATATCATGGGTGACTACAGTCTGTTTTACAGAGTTTTTGATTTGTCGATAGATGTGGTTACTTTTTGGGACAATAGACAAGATCCCGAAATACTTAAAATCTTACTATCTCTTAATGAATAGATTTTTATCCTTATTGAAATGTATTTTTCAAACATTACAAGTTCCGAATATAAACCATGCAACAAGCAATAGACCATTTATTTCAAAAAGATCCTATTTTCAAACAGATTATTGACACTTACGGATTACCAACAATCCCAAAAAGACCACAAGGATTCGAGACTTTGGTGCTGTTGATTTTGGAACAACAAGTTTCTATAGATTCCGCAAAAGCTACTTTTTTGAAAATAAAGGCTCAATATCCGAGTTTAGAACCCGAGATTTTAATTCTAGTTTCAGACGAAGAATACAGAGCCTTTGGCGTAAGCCGACAAAAAATAACTTACATAAAAGCATTGGCAACAGCCCTATTGAATAAAGAGATTGACTTGGATAGTTTGCATCAAAAATCGGCTCAACAAGTTCGTGAAGAGCTTATAAAAATAAAAGGAATTGGCAATTGGACTATCGATATTTATTTAATGTTTTGCCTGCAAGAACCCGATTTAATTCCATTAGGTGATATTGCGGTTGTAAACACAATAAAAGAGTTGCTTGATATTCATGACAAAAAAGAAATGGAAGTTCTTACGGACCAATGGAGTCCTTATCGCTCTTACGCCACTTTTTTGCTTTGGCATTACTACCTTAAAAAAAGAAAAAGAACAATAGTATATTAAGAAAGTAACAATTAGACCATAGCGGATTATGGTTTTGCAACTACAGATTTTAAAACCCAAACTCTTTACAAAAAGACTTTTTTGATAGATTGTTTTTCAATTATTTTGAGTGCAATTGTGTCGTAAAGTGGAAATCAAAGCTAAATACAGCGAACGAATCCCTTATCACTGGATTAAATTGTCTTTTTTTATTGTAAAAAAGTATTCTTTGATTACTTTTGCACTCGTTAATAAAACAAGAAAAGATAAAACGAAAATGACTGCAGACAAATTAAAAACTTTTGATGTATTAATCGAAATACCAAGAGGAAGTAGAAATAAATACGAATACGATTTTGCCATAAAAAGAATGCGTTTTGATAGAATGTTATTCTCTTCTATGATGTATCCAGCAGATTATGGTTTCATTCCAGAAACTTTAGCTTTGGATGGTGATCCATTAGACGTTTTGGTTTTGGTAAATGAGCCAACTTTCCCTGGTTGTGTAATGGAAGTAAAACCAATTGGCGTTTTCCATATGGCAGACGACAAAGGACCAGACGAAAAAGTAATCTGTGTACCCGTTTCAGACCCGATTTGGAATTCATTAGAAAACTTATCAGATATCAACCCACACTTGTTAAAAGAAATCGAACACTTCTTTCAAGTATATAAAGATTTAGAAAACAAAGTAGTAGATGTTGAAGGTTGGGGAGATGTAAATGAAGCATACGCTATTATTAAAGAATGTACAGAACGTTTTGAGCAAATAGAAAATAAACCAGAAGGATTATTTAGTATTAAATAATTTTTACCCTATATTTTTATAAAAAAAGCAATACTCTTCAATGAGTGTTGCTTTTTTTTGTTTAAATTGCTATCGATTACAATTTTTTAAAATTAACAAACCAAAAAGAATATTTATGAATTCAATTATGATTTATGTGCCAATTTTTATGGCAATAATAGGACTTATTTTTATGGCTATCAAAAGATCTTGGGTATTAAAACAAGATCCTGGGGATGGCAAAATGAAAGAGATATCAGATTATATATATGAAGGAGCTTTGGCTTTCTTAAAGGCAGAATACCGATTATTAGCCGTCTTTGTATTAATCGCAAGTATTGTTTTAGCCGGTATCACTTTTATTCCTGGAGTTAAAACCAATATTTTAATAGTAGTAGCATTTGTGTTTGGTGCCTTTTTCTCTGCTTTGGCAGGAAATATGGGAATGAAAATCGCAACAAAAACCAATGTTAGAACTACACAAGCGGCTCGTACAAGTTTACCACAAGCCTTGAAAGTTTCTTTTGGTGGTGGAACTGTAATGGGATTAGGCGTAGCCGGTTTAGCTGTTTTAGGGTTAACCGGTTTTTTTATTGTTTTCTTTCAAATATTTATGAAAGGGCAATGGACTTCTACAGAAGATATGACCGTTGTTTTAGAAACTTTAGCCGGTTTCTCTCTTGGAGCTGAATCAATTGCTCTTTTTGCTCGTGTGGGCGGAGGAATTTATACCAAAGCTGCCGATGTAGGTGCTGATTTAGTAGGGAAAGTAGAAGCTGGTATTCCAGAAGACGATCCTAGAAATCCTGCAACAATTGCTGATAACGTTGGAGACAATGTAGGAGACGTTGCTGGAATGGGAGCCGATTTATTTGGATCATATGTAGCAACCGTTTTAGCAGCTATGGTTCTTGGAAATTATGTGATAAAAGATATGGGTGGTAACATTCAGGATGCTTTTGGCGGAATAGGACCAATTTTATTACCAATGGCAATAGCTGGTTTTGGAATTTTGTTTTCTATAATTGGAACAATGTTGGTTAAAATTACAGATGAAAATGCTAAAGAAGCTCAAGTACAAAAGGCTTTGAATATTGGAAACTGGGTTTCTATTGTTTTAACCGCTATTTCATGTTACTTTTTAGTGCAATATATGCTTCCAGAAACAATGAGTATGACATTCTTTGGAGAAGGATCTATGGATATTTCTTCAATGCGTGTTTTTTATGCTACACTTATCGGATTAGTTGTAGGTGGTGCCATTTCATCGGTAACTGAATATTACACTGGATTAGGTACAAAACCTGTAATGGCAATTGTTCAAAAATCGAGTACAGGTGCAGGAACCAACGTTATCGCAGGTTTGGCAACTGGAATGATTTCTACTTTCCCAACCGTATTATTGTTTGCGGCTGCAATTTGGTCTTCTTATGCTTTGGCAGGATTTTACGGTGTAGCTTTGGCAGCATCTGCAATGATGGCCACTACAGCAATGCAATTGGCTATTGATGCATTTGGACCGATATCTGACAATGCAGGTGGAATTGCTGAAATGAGTGAATTACCAAAAGAAGTACGTACCAGAACCGACATTTTGGATTCAGTAGGAAATACTACTGCTGCAACTGGAAAAGGTTTTGCGATTGCTTCGGCAGCTTTAACCTCTTTGGCTTTATTTGCTGCCTATGTAACTTTTACAGGAATTGATGGTATTAATATTTTTAAAGCACCGGTATTGGCAATGTTATTCGTTGGTGGAATGATACCTGTTGTTTTCTCCGCTTTAGCGATGAATTCGGTTGGTAAAGCAGCTATGGATATGGTGTACGAAGTACGTCGCCAGTTCAAAGAAATTCCAGGAATTATGGAAGGAACTGGAAAACCTGAATATGCAAAATGTGTTGATATTTCGACTAAAGCCGCTTTACGCGAAATGATGTTGCCTGGAGTTTTAACGATTGGTTTTCCAATTGCTATTGTTCTTTTAGGAAAATTAGTATACGGAAGCAACAATCAATTAATTGCCGAAATGTTGGGTGGTTATATGGCTGGAGTTACTGTTTCTGGAGTACTTTGGGCAGTTTTTCAAAACAATGCTGGTGGTGCTTGGGATAATGCTAAAAAATCATTTGAAGCTGGTGTTATGATCAATGGAGAAATGACGTACAAAGGATCGGATGCCCACAAAGCAGCGGTTACAGGTGATACTGTTGGTGACCCTTTCAAAGATACTTCTGGACCATCAATGAACATCTTAATTAAATTAACTTGTTTGATTGGTTTGGTAATGGCTCCGATTTTAGGAAGCGGAAGTAGCACTATTGAAGGAAAAGGCACTTGTACCATGAAAGAAATCAGAATGAAAAAATGCACGATGGGAGAAGGCGATATGATGATGGGTAAATGCGACATGAGCAAATGTGCCAAAATGACCAAAGAAGAATGCGCCAAAATGTGCGACAGCCTAAAATGTTCTCCTGAGCAAAAAGAAATGTGTTTGTCTCATTATGATAAAGACGGAAAATTTGTTGAACCAAAAGGAAAAGCATGTTGTGCCAAAAAGCCAATGTCTATGACAAACGAAGTTAAAATTGAAAAAACAAATCTAAATGGTAAAGTGAGTGCTACCGTTACAACAACTGTAAATGGAACTGTTGTAGTAAAGCAATTTCAAGGAACAGATGCTGAAGTTCAAGCACAAATTGACGCTTTGAAATAAGAATCACACTTATTAAATAGGAAAAGCCTCGAAATAAATTCGAGGCTTTTCTTTTATTTAGTACTTAACAAAAGGATTTTAAAAACTAAAACAACCCATTCAACTCGGCATCAATTCGATTGATGATATTTCCTAAGTCTTCAGGATTATCTACAAAATTAATGTGATCAACATCAATTATCATAATTTTGCCTTTATTATAGGTATGTACCCAAGCCTCATAACGTTCGTTAAGACGACTTAAATAGTCAATCGAAATTGTATTTTCATATTCACGACCACGCTTATGAATTTGCCCTACTAAATTAGGGATAGAACTTCTTAAATAGATTAACAAATCGGGTGCTTTGACTAGAGATTCCATCAATTCAAAAAGAGAGGAATAATTTTCAAAATCACGATGTGTCATCAATCCCATAGCATAAAGATTGGGCGCAAAAATATGAGCATCTTCGTAAATGGTTCTATCTTGAATAATTTTTTTTCCGCTTTCGCGAATTTGCATGATTTGACGAAAACGACTATTCAAGAAATAAATTTGTAGATTAAAAGACCAACGCTCCATTTGATGGTAAAAATCATCAAGATAAGGATTGTCTACAACTTCTTCAAAATGTGGTTCCCATTTAAAATGTTTAGCTAGCAAACGGGTTAATGTTGTTTTTCCTGAGCCTATGTTACCTGCTATAGCTATGTGCATTATGCTGTTATGATTTGAGGTTGTAAATTATTTGAGGTTGTAAAAATAGATAAAATTTAGTCTTAGCGATAGCTTTTCAAAGACGATTTTTCAAAATATTCATCTCCATTTAACAAACGCAAACAAATTCAATTTATTCCTTGGAACTGTATTTTTTTTCACAAAAAAAACCTTACTCAAATAATAGTCCGTAAATTCCCGTAGCTTTTGGGTCCCTCAAGATTCAAAACAGTCACTTATTATTTATTTTAAATCAGAAAACGCTACGATTTAACTAATTTACCTTTTTTATCAAATGGAATATTAGTTTTTACAATAGATTTGGGTTGTAAATCATCCAATACATTCAAAGCTTCTTCAACATAAATATCTTTTGATAAATTTTCATGCCATCTTTCTCTCTTCTCTTTTAGAACTGGATCATTGTTCATGCCTTCTAATTCGTATGGCAATGAAGTGAATTTTAAATTATTCTTATAATCAACAATTGGTTTAAACTTTTTAGCTGTCTCTTCAATTTGACTTTGAGCTACTTTAAATTTGTTTAAATTCAAGCTATACGTATTTTCATTACTTCTGTTGTCAATCCATTTGGCATTCTCTTCAATCAATTTAAATTGAACATTCTCTTCAATTCTTTTTTTACTGTTAATTATTGCTTGATCAAATTTTGAAGTATGACTCCAAATCGTATAGGGCGCTGGATCGATTTTATCCCAAGGCAATGCATGTGCTTCATCACGTTCTCCCATTTTTAAATAGGCATAGCGATCAGGCATAACAACGTCGCTGCTTACTCCTTCCAATTGAGTAGAGCCTCCATTTATTCTATAAAATTTTTGTATCGTAGTTTTCAATGCTCCAAAATCACCATAATTAGTATTTCTTACGTATTGATTCAGGTCAATTACTCTTTGTACTGTTCCTTTTCCATACGTTTGTTTACTGCCAACTATGATGCCTCTTTTATAATCCTGAATAGCTGCAGCTAATATCTCAGATGCTGATGCAGAAAATTCATTAACCATAATTACCAACGGCCCATCCCATTCTATTTTCTTATCCGTATCATAAAGGATTTCTTTTTTTCCAGCAGATCTAACTTGAACAATTGGCCCTTCATTGATAAATAAACCCGCAATATCAACAACCGCAGACAAAGAACCACCACCATCATCACGCACATCCAGAACAATTCCATTTATTCCTTCTTTTTTCAGTCTATCAACCTCAAGTGCAATATCTTTTGCGGCATCTCTTCCTTTTCCATCTTTATTTTCAAAATCAATATAAAATTTCGGCAAATAAATCACACCATATTTAAAACCATTTTTTTCAACAACACTTGATTTTACATATGTTTCTTCAATCTCTACAATATCTCTAATAATAGGAATAATTTGCAATGTACCATCGGCTTTTTTTACGGTAAGACGAACCTCTGTACCTTTTGGTCCTTTTATTTTTTTTATAACCTCAGACAAACGCATACCAACTATATCAATAGCAACTTCATTTGATTGTGCTACTTTCATAATTAAATCCCCTTTTTCGAGTTGTTTTCCTCTCCAAGCTGGCCCACCAGAAATAAGTTCAGAAATTTCAATATAATCATTTTTCTTTTGCAATTGAGCGCCAATCCCTTCAAATTTACCACTGATACTGGTATCAAAACGCTCTTTTTCTTCGGGAGCAAAGTAAGTTGTATGTGGATCAAACTGAGACATAATCGCATTTATATATAATGTAAACCAGTCATCTCTTTTTAAATCATACATAAATCCAAAAGAATCGTTTAATGATTTTAAGGTATTATTTCTAGTGTCAATTTCGAGATCAGCATTTGATTTCACCACATAAGCTGGATCTTTTATTTTTTTATCTTCTTCTAATTTTTGCTTATCTGTAAAAGAGGAAAGAGTAGATAACTTTATTTGTTTTCTCCATCTTTCTTTCAATTCTACAGCATTTTTAGCAAACGGAACTTTGTCATAATCTACACTAAAATCTTCTTCTATTTTATAATCGAAAGGTTGAATTAACACCTCTTTGAATATTTTATTCCCTTCTTCCATACGAAGCATTAAACGATCGTAAGTAAGATTAAAGAATGTTAAATCTTTATTCGTTAATTGATCATCTAATTCCAATTCGTATTTTGAAAACTCATTGATATCCGACTGCAAGAAAAATCGTTTAGAAGGATCCAAGGCAGCTATATAATCCTTATAAACTCCTTTTGAAAAATTATCATCTATGGTTGCTGGATTATAATGCCCTTTCTCTATTACAAACGTCAACAATTCTAATAGTAACTTATCTCTATCTGGATCTGATGCTTTTTTTGAAATAACTGAAAAAGAAAACAAAGTAACCGAAAGAAGTACTACTGCTATGAGTGATTTATAGGTATTTTTCATATGTAGAAAGATTTTGCTAATCCTTTATGCTGTTTAGAAGGAAAGAATGCATTTATTTTATTAATGAATATAAGCTGTTTTTGCAAAGCTCCTAATTTAAAACTAAAAGAATATTCTAAATTACATTAAAATCTAAAGTAACAACTAAACAACTACATAATATTTAGTTAAAGATAGAAATTAGTTTTTCAACTGAGAAAATCAATCGTTCAAAAAGACCTTTTATGCTACTATTTAACAATTTATTCCTATTATCAAATAAAAAAACGCTTCAAAAAAGATTGAAGCGTTTTTTTATTATTTGAAAAAATCGAAAACTCTATGATTTTACTAACTTTCCTTTTTTGTCGTTTGGAATATTGGATTTAACAATTGATTTTATTTGCAAATCATCCAATACATTCAAAGCTTCTTCTACATAAATATCTTTTGCCAAACTTTCATGCCAAATATCTCTTTTCTCTTTAAGCACAGGATCTTTGGCCATGGCATCTAACTCATATGGTAAAGAAGTAAATTTTAAATTATTTTTATAATCAACAATTGGTTTAAATTTTTTGGCAGACTCTTCAATTAAATTTTGAGCCACTTTAAATTTATCAATATTTAAGCTATAATTATTTTCATTACTTCTGGTATCAATCCATTTGGCATTTTCTTCAATCAATTTAAATTGAACATTATTTTCGATTCGTTTTTTACTATTGACAATCGCTTGCTCAAATTTTGATGTATTATTCCAAACCGCATAAGGTGCTGGATCAATTTTATCCCACGGCATTGCATTTTCTTCATCGCGCTCGCCCATTTTCAAATAAGCATAACGATCCGGCATAACTACATCACTGCTTACGCCTTCCAATTGAGTTGAGCCACCATTTATCCTGTAGAATTTTTGAGTGGTCGTTTTCAATGCACCTAGATCCCCCACTGAACTGTTACGCACGAATTGATTCAAATCAATTACATTTTGTACTGTTCCTTTTCCATAGGTTTGTTTGCTTCCAATAATGATTCCTCGTTTATAATCCTGAATAGCTGCTGCCAATATTTCAGAAGCCGATGCAGAAAATTCGTTTACCATAATTACCAAAGGCCCATCCCACTCTAGTTTTTTATCGGTATCGTATAAAATTTCTTTTTTCTTCCCAGCTGATTTTATTTGAACAATTGGTCCTTGCTCAATAAACAAACCTGCAATATCAACAACAGTTGATAAAGATCCTCCACCATCATCACGTACATCTAATACAATACCATTAACATTGGCTTTTTTCAATCGTTCCACTTCTAGAGCGATATCTTTACCAGCATCTCTACCGTCTTTGTTTTCAAAATCGATATAAAACTTTGGCAAATAAATAACACCATATTTCATTCCGTTTTTTTCAACAATACTTGATTTTGCATACGTTTCTTCAATTTCAACAACATCTCTTATTATCGAAATCACTTGGATTGTTCCATCAACTTTTTTTACTGTAAGGCGAACTTCGGAACCTTTTGGGCCTTTAATTTTTTTAACTACATCATCTAATCGCATTCCAATTACATCCACTGGAACACCATTTCCTTGAGCCACTTTCATTACCAAATCTCCCGCTTCTAATTGCTTACCTCTCCAAGCAGGCCCGCCAGAAATAAGTTCTGAAATTTCTGTGTAATCATTTTTCTTTTGCAAACGAGCACCAATTCCTTCCAGTTTTCCGCTCATACTTACATCAAATCTTTCTTTTTCTTCAGGAGCAAAATATGTTGTATGCGGGTCAAAACGAGACATTATGGAGTTAATATATAGGGTGAACCAGTCGTCTCTTTTTAGTTCACTCATAAATCCAAAAGATTCGTTTAATGAATTCAAAGAACTTTCTCTTGTTTCAATATCAAGTTCTATATCTGTTTTCATTACATATTTAGGATCTTTTAAATGCTTATCCTCTTCCATTTTTTTCTTGTCTGTGAAAGACGAAAGAGTAGATAATTTAATCTGTTTTCTCCATTTTTCTTTTAATTCCGCATTGTTTTTAGAATAGGGTGCTTTATCATAATCTACATTAAAATCCTCATCAATATTATAATCAAAAGGTTTTCCTAAGATATCTTTGAACACTTTTTTACTCTCTTCCATACGTAGCATTAAGCGATCATAGGTAAGATTAAAAAAGGTTAAATCTTTATTCATCAATTGATCGTCTAATTCCAATTCAAATTTGGAAAATTCATTAATATCGGATTGCAAAAAAAAGCGTTTAGAAGGATCTAAGGCAGCAATATAATCTTTGTAAACTCCTTTCGAAAAGGCATCATCAATAACAGCAGGATTATAGTGCCCTTTCTCTATGACAAAAGTTAACAGCTCTAAAAGTAATTTATCTCTTTCTGGATCTACTGCTTTTTTTGAATTAATATTAAACGCAAATAGGGTAACCGAAAGGCATACCACAGCTATGAGTATTTTATAATTTTTTTTCATAAAGCTAATAATCGAATTCATCAATTTTTTTTAAACTAAGTTACACCAAAAATCATGCTAGCCCTTTTGTATGCTACATAATTTTTTGTTAAAGATATAAAACAGAAATTTCAACCTTAGAAAAAACTATGCTGAAAAAATATTTTATTTGAATGCAATATAAGATTTTGTGTTAGTACATTTGTCTTTGAAGTCAAATTTTATCAACAATTAAGTTTTTTTAACAGCACTATAATGAAAAATGAAAGGCCTTTAATACTAATTACAAATGATGATGGGGTTTCGGCACCTGGAATAAGAGCCCTTATTGAAGTTATGGCTACAATTGGGGAAGTAGTTGTTGTTGCTCCAGACAAACCGCAAAGCGCTATGGGACATGCCATTACCATAAACGACACTTTACATCTAAATAAAATTTCAAAAGATGGCGATGCTATTTTAGAATACAGCTGCTCAGGTACTCCTGTGGACAGTGTTAAAATTGCAGTAAATGAAATTTTGAAAAGAAAACCTGACTTATGCGTTTCAGGAATCAACCATGGTTCTAATTCGTCAATAAATGTAATCTATTCCGGAACTATGAGTGCTGCTGTTGAAGCTGGAATAGAAGGAATTCAAGCTATTGGTTTCTCTTTATTGGATTATGATTGGAATGCCAATTTTGAACCGATTAAGTCCTATATAAAAACAATTACGCTCGAAGTTTTAAAAAACAAACTTCCAGAAGGTGTAATCTTGAACGTTAATTTTCCAAAATTACAAGAAAAAGAAATCAAAGGAATTAAAATTTGCCGTCAAGCGAATGCACTTTGGATGGAAAAATTTGACAAACGAAAAACACCTCAAGGCAAAGATTATTATTGGCTGACCGGTGAATTTGTCAACCAAGATAAAGGCGAGGATACTGATGAATGGGCTTTGCAAAATGGATACATTTCCCTAGTCCCTGTACAATTTGACTTAACAGCGCACCATGCCATACAAAATTTAACCAAAAGAGAGTGGAATGAAATCGACACAATCCCAAAACACAACTAACACCCAATAAAACAATATCGGCCAGTTTTGCAATAAATAAAAATACCGATATCATAACCTACTAAAGCAGCTTTTCATATGAATAAAATAGACTTACTGATCGGATTTATAATCGGATTTTTAGCTTCCATTTTAGGAATGTTTTTATACATCACTTTTGTTGTTCATTCTGATTTCATTGTCGGTATTCAATCTATAAAAAGCCAAGGAAATCTGGGCAAAATAGTTACACTAGGTTCAATTCTTGATTTAATAGCTTTTGGTATTTTACTCAAAATGAATAAAGAACTTATGGCAAGAGGCGTCGTTTTGGCAGTTATCATGCTCACCATAATTACTTTGTTTCTATAATAGCTAAGAATCTAAGTTTTTTTTAAATACTCATATTAATCTTAGCAACTTAGACTCTTCGTTTCTTATTATCTAAATATTATCTTTGTTCATCCAAAAAATCACAAAAATGAAATACTATATTATTGCAGGAGAAGCTTCGGGAGATTTGCACGGATCCAATTTAATGAAAGCTCTTTACGAAGAAGATTCAGAGGCAGACATCCGTTTTTGGGGTGGCGATTTAATGCAAAATGTAGGTGGAACTCTTGTAAAACACTATCGCGAATTGGCTTTTATGGGATTTGTGGAAGTACTTTTTAACCTAAAAACCATTTTAAACAATATCAAAATTTGCAAAAAAGACATCACTCAATTCAATCCAGATGTTATCATTTATATCGATTATCCCGGTTTTAATATGCGAATAGCCAAATGGGCCAAACAAATTGGGTATAAAAATCACTACTATATTTCTCCTCAAATTTGGGCTTGGAAAGAAAATAGAATAACGGCTATCAAGCATGATATTGACAAAATGTACGTGATTTTACCTTTTGAAAAAGAGTTTTACGAAGTCAAACATCAATTTCCAGTTGAATTTGTTGGGCACCCACTGATTGATGCCATTCACAATCAATCGGGTATTGATGCCCAAACTTTTAGAGCCGAAAATCATTTGTCTGAAAAGCCAATTATTGCAATATTACCTGGAAGTCGCAAACAAGAAATTAGCAAAATGTTATCTATAATGCTCAGCGTGGTCAAAGATTTTCCCGAATTTCAATTTGTAATTGCTGGAGCACCAAGTCAGGAGCATTCCTTTTACCAACAATTCATTTCTGGCGAAAACATAAAATTTATATCGAATAAAACCTATGCTTTATTGCGAAATTCCACAGCCGCATTGGTAACCTCTGGCACGGCCACACTCGAAACCGCACTTTTCAAAGTCCCCGAAGTAGTTTGCTACAAAGGCAGTTGGGCTTCCTACCAAATCGCCAAACGCATCATCACTCTAAAATACATCTCGCTAGTCAACCTAATCATGGACAAAGAAATCGTAACCGAATTAATTCAAGACGATTGCTCGACCAAGCGTATCCGAGAAGAATTAACCAAAATCCTAGAGCCCAATTACCGCAAAATATTGCTAAAAAACTATGATTTACTGGAAGAAAAACTTGGCGGAACCGGAGCCAGCAAAAAAACAGCCCAATTGATTGTTGCAAATTTAAAATAGTTTTAAAACAGCCTTTGGGCGTGCCACCATAAAACAAAGGGGCCAACTTAGCAACCGCTCAATCGGCCCCTTTCCTTTATGCTGTCAGGCTGTCCGCGCTACTTCGGTAGCTAGCTTCCATCCTTCACGCAATAACGCCGGAACAATTCAACTTTATTTTCTTTACAAAACAACTTATTTCTTACAAAAAAATTGTACTTTGGTTTTATGAAAGTACTACAATTCCCATTAGCAAGAATTACGTTAGCCTTTATCGCAGGAATATTGCTTGCCTATTTTCTAAAACCTAGTCTTCCAATTGTGTTTGTTTTTCTTTCTATAAATGCTCTGGGTTTTATCGGAACTTATTTTTCATTCCAAACAAATACAAAACTCGAATTACTTTTTGGACTAGCAACGTACCTCCTAGCCTTTTCCATCGGAGTCACAACACAAACTTTCCACACTGAATCCCTCCAAAAAAACAATTACACGCATTACAAAAACTGTTTCGAAAACACACACACCTTCACACTCACATTAAGAGAAAAAATAAAAAGTTCAAATTCAAATGTGCGCTACATTGCTTTATTGAATTCTATTGATCAAGAAAAATTTTCGGGCCGAATTATAATAAATATCAGCAAAGACAGCCTAAAACATTCTTTCTTAATTGGAAATCAATTAAAAATCAAGACTTCTTTATATAAAAACACTCCACAGAAAAACCCCAACCAATTCGATTACCAGAAATACCTCGAAAACAAACAAATTTATGCACAACTCTATGCTGAACCAAATGAAATACAACTCAATCCAGAAATAGTCAAAGACATTTGGTATTATACTGCACTACTAAGAACACAAATTATTCAAAAATTAGAAAAAAATAATTTCAGTAATAAAGAACTAAATGTTGCAATAGCACTCATTTTGGGACAGCAACAAGACATTGACCCACAAATTAATAAAGATTATCAGTATGCTGGAGCCGTACATATTTTATCCGTTTCGGGATTACACATTGGTTTTATAGTACTGTTCCTTTCCTTATTACTAAAACCTTTTCCAAATACCAAAAAGGGAGCTTTCTTAAAATTAATAATAACACTTCTGGTTTTATCTCTTTTCGGAATTTTGGCAGGACTTGCACCTTCGGTAATCCGATCTGTAACCATGTTTTCGTTTGTTGCAATAGGACATTATTTGAGAAGAAGTGTAAATATTTATCATACATTACTCGTTTCCATTTTGCTCATTTTATTATTTCAGCCCTCTTTTTTATTCGACGTTGGTTTTCAATTAAGTTATGTAGCATTGTTTTTTATTGTTTGGCTAAAGCCTTTATTGTCCAATCTTTGGAAACCAAAAAACATAATAACAAACTACTTTTGGGACATTCTAACCGTTTCATTTGCGGCACAAATTGGCACTTTACCCCTCAGCATATTTTACTTTCATCAATTTCCTGGATTATTCTTTGTTACCAATATAATTGTTATTCCACTACTGGGTTTCATTATGAGTCTGGGGGTTTTAGTTATGTTACTAGCGGCATTCAATTGGGTTCCTTTTTACCCAGCAAAAGCTTTAGAAATAAGTATTCTTTATCTCGACAAAATTATTGGTTCCATTGCTTCATTGGAACAATTCATTATAAAAGACATTCCATTAAACACTTATTTTTTAATCAGCAGTTATTTAGCAATTATTACAATTAGCATCGCATTCGAACAAAAACGTTTTAAAAATCTGATTTGGGTACTAATGGCTGTTATTATGCTACAACTTTCAGCACTAAAGACAAAGTGGGAGGTTCAAAATCAAACTGAGTTCATAGTTTTAAATACCTCCAAAAACACTCAACTCTTGGAACGAAACGGGGATAAAGTAGTACTATATGCAAATGACAGTATTTTGAGCAATATTAAAAAAAACACCCTTTTATCATCCTATCTGACAGGCAATTTCAGTTCATTACTTCATAAAAACAAGTTGAAAAATCTTTTTTATTATAAAGAAAACAAAATACTTTTGATAGACAGTTCGAAGGCGTATCCAACCTCTGTTCATCCCGATATTTTAATCGTAACACAATCTCCAAAAATTAATTTTGAACGAATGTTGCGTATTATTAAACCCAAAATAGTCGTGACAGATGCATCGAATTACAAATCAATTCAAAGAATATGGAAAACGAGTTGTTCCCAACAAAAAATCCCTTTTCACGCTACAAGTGAAAAGGGATTCTATAAAATTAATTAATCGTATTCTTTTATGCTTTTTTAGATTTTTTAGCTTTTGTAGGTTGCGAACTCAAAACAGGTTTTTTTACAAAAGGATCTGCTACAGCCAACCAAGCAGTAGGGCCTCCAGCCACATAACCAGTACTCCCTAAACCTTCAAAATTAACTTTTCCATCCTTAACAGTGGCATTTGCAAAATAAACTGTTGGAAATCCTTGTATCCCAAAGGCTTGTTGCAGCTCGCCATTTTGCTTCTTAATCTCATCCGTTTGAGTCGTTCTTCTAGGATAATCTAATTCTACCAGAATAACACTTTCTTTAGCCCATTTGCTAAACTCGGGTGTTTTGAGCACTTCGTTTTGCAATCGAATACACCAACCACACCAATCACTACCCGTAAAAAATAGCATTAATGGTTTTTTTTCTTTACCCGAAACTTGGATAGCTTCTTTCACATCTGTGTACCATTTTAATTCCTGAGCTTGTGTTACACTTAAACCAAAAAAGAATAATGTTATTAAAAATATTTTTTTCATTTGTTATTTTATTGATTATTTAACGAGATCAAAATAGGCAAAATAAATAAATCATATATTTCAAAAACTTATCTGCCTTTTTCATTTACAAAACTAAACAAAAATAATACCAAAAATTGTCGGCTACTTTACTTCTTGCATTAATTTTTTTACCAATGGGGAAATTACTATCAAAACTACTCCTGCTATCAATGCATAAATACCCAATTGTTTGTATCCGTCTGCATATACATTTAATTTTTCAAGATTAGTAGCATGCTCTGATGCCTCGGCAATATTCGCTCCAAGCAATCCTGCAAAATACTGTCCATAAGCACTTGCCAGAAACCACATTCCCATGATTACAGCTTGAGTTTTCAGAGGCGAAAGTTTTGTCATGGCAGACATCCCAATTGGCGATAAACAAAGTTCTCCAAAAGTGATAATAAACCACCCAAAAGTAAACAACCCCAAGGAAGTTCTTCCATCAGCTCCAGCAAAGAATTTAGTATAATAAAATATCCAAAAACCACCCGCTAGAAATAAAAAGGCTAATCCGAATTTAATAACGGTATTGGGTTCAATTTTTCTCTTAGCCATCCATAACCATACTAGTCCAACCAAAGCCGCAAATCCTATGACAAAGAAAGAATTGGCTGAATTATTTACTCCATTTGGACTCAATGGCACTCCAAGGATTGTGTTGTTTAAATTATTTACTGCAAAAAGACTTAAAGAACCGCCACTTTGTTCGAAAAATGCCCAAAAGAAAATAGAGAATATTATAAAAATCAAGGCGGCAAATAATTTTTTATTTTCGGCAGCTGAGAAATTTTTCATTTCATATAGCAAATACAAAATAGACGCTGGCCCAATAAACATCATAAAATAATCGGTGTAAACAGTATTGGCAACCATGATAATAATTACAGGAATGATCAATAATGAACCTAGATAAGTTATAATTTCAAAACGTTTTCTTTTCGAAGTTTCAACATCTGCCAAAGGAGATAGTCCAATTGTGCCTAGTGATTTTTGTGTTTGTGTAAATGTCAAAAGACTAATAATCATTACAATTGCAGCAAATCCAAAACCAACATTCCAACGAAGATGTTCTGGAACTATTGATTGCCACATAGAACCTTCGGCAACAGCGATACAAATATAGCCACCAATTAAAGCGCCCAGATTCACACCCATATAAAAGAATGAAAATCCAGCATCTCTTCTAGGGTCTCCTTCTTTGTACAATTGACCAACCATAGAAGAAATATTAGGCTTAAAAAAACCAGTACCAACAATAGTAAATCCAATACCTATGAAAAAATAATTTTTGGGATCAATAGAAAGAATTACGCTTCCAATAATCATTAAAATACCACCCCAAAAAAGTGATTTTCGCAAACCCAGAATTTTATCGGCAAACAAACCACCGATAAAAGTAAAAGCATATACCCAAGCTTGAGTTGCGCCATATTGTAAATTGGCAACTCTATCGTTCATGCCCAATTGACCAACCATAAACACCACCAACATCCCCCGCATTCCGTAAAAACAAAAACGCTCCCACATTTCACTAAAAAACAAATACCACAATTGTTTTGGATACTTTCCTTTGAAATTTTGAATTTGTTCTAAACTTAAATTTTGTTCCATTCTAATTTTTTTAGTAGATAAATAAAAAACATCATCTTCTTGATTGAATCAAATAGATGATGTTTTTTTTAATATTTTATTTTAAGAAATTATCGAACACCGTGCATCATTTTTTTCAAAAATGGTGTCAAGGCAAATAAAATCAATGCAGCAATACCTGTTAAGATTACAAATACCATAAAAAATTCAAATAAGTTATGAATTTCAAAACCAGCAAAAATTGGATTATGATTCATAATTTGATTTGTATCTAATAACTGGACTTGTTCTGGAGTAAGTGTTACTTTTTTATCTAATACTGCTTGCAAATCGATTCCTAATTCCTTTGCTTTATTAAATTTATCACCTGTAGCTGGTAATATTGAACCTAAAGTTCCTGCCAATGCATATCCAGAGGCATTCGACAAGAAAAACACCCCATACAATAATGATGAAAAACGTTTTGGAGATAATTTCCCAACTAAAGATAAACCAATTGGAGACAAGCACAACTCCGCACAAGTATTCAATAAATACAAAAGAATTAACCATTTAATGGCTAATAATCCGGAAGTTCCTAAATCTTTTACTTGAGTAGCAATCATATAGAAACTTACTGCAATCAATAATAATCCCAAAGCTAATTTTACAGGAGAAATAGGTTCTTTGTCATTTGCTCTCAATTTATCCCACAACATACTGAATGGAACCGCTAAAGCAACAACGAATAATCCGTTGAAAATTTGCACCATTGAAGCGGGCATTGCCCATCCAAAAAAGTTTCTATCCGTTTGATTATCTGCAATAAATGTCAAGGATGAACCAGCTTGTTCAAAAGCTGCCCAGAAGAAAATGATAAAGAATGAAATAATATATATTACTATAATTCGATCTCGCTCAACTTTTGTCAAAGAACTATCTGAAAGAATTAAACCTGCTAGTGTAATACCACTTGCATATATAATTGGATAAATAATAGTTTTTACAACATTAGTTCCATCTACTGAAAAATGAAATAATAAAAACATACCAATAAAAGCAACAACTGATAAAATTAAAGCCGTTGGTGTAAATACTGCATTCTGGGCCTCACCTTCTTCATAATCTGAAGATTCATTTTTAGACGGCAATCCTCCTAATGGTTTTCCTTCGGGAGTAACTACATATTTATTTTTTAAGAAATAAAACACTAATGTTCCGATAAGCATTGCAATTGCTGCCGCAAGGAATCCCCATTTGAAAGCATGAATGTCTCTAATACCTCCTGAACTTTTCACATCTCCTACTAATGGACAAATAAATTGACCCAAAAATGCTCCTAAGTTGATTCCCATATAGAAAATAGTAAAAGCAGTATCCAATTTGCTTTTTTCTTGTTTTGGATACAAACTCCCCACCATACTTGAAATGTTTGGTTTAAAAAAACCGTTACCAAAAATAATTATTCCTAATCCAGAATACATTATAGTGGTTGCTAAACCTAAATTTTCACCAAAAACACTGGCACTTGCAAACAATAATAATTGCCCAACAGCCATCATCAAACCACCAAGCATAATACAATTTCTATTTCCGAAAAAACGATCTGAAATAAATCCACCCAACATTGGTGTCAAATAGCAAAGTCCCAGAAAACCTCCATAAATCAAAGAAGCATCCTCTTCTTTCATCATTAAGGAATTTACAAGAAAAAGAACCAATAAAGTTCGCATTCCATAAAAGTTGAACCGTTCCCACATTTCGGTTCCAAATAATACCCAAAGTCCTTTTGGATGTGCTGTTTTCGATTGAGTTTCTGTCATTTTTTTGTTTTGGTTTTGATTTGGTATTTGAGTTGAATTATAAATTCTCTTTAATAAAATTAGTCATTTTATTATACAATTGAATCCTTGTTTTTCCACCATATATACCATGATTTTTATCTGGATATATCTGAGAATCAAATTGTTTATTGGCTTGAATCAACGCTTCCATCATTTGCATTGAATTTTGAACGTGTACATTATCGTCAGCAGATCCGTGTATCAATAAGAACTTTCCTTTTAATTTATCAACATGGTTTATTGGTGAATTCATATCATATCCACTTGCATTCTCTTGTGGAGTTTGCATGTATCGTTCCGTATAAATACTATCATAAAAACGCCAGTTGGTAACAGGTGCAACAGCAATTGCCATTTTAAATACGTCAGCTCCTTGAAAAATACAGTTGGATGCCATAAAACCTCCATAAGACCAACCAAAAATACCAATTCTTGATTTATCAACATAAGGATAATTACCGATTACTTTTGCAGCATCAATTTGGTCTTCGACTTCGTACTTTCCTAATTCTTTTTGGGTTACTTTCTTGAAATCTGCTCCTTTAAAACCAGTTCCACGACCGTCAACACAAGCAACAATGTACCCCTGCTGTGCCAACATCATGAACCAATACTCATTTGAACTACCCCATTGATTAACCACTTGTTGTGAACCTGGCCCTGAATACTGAAACATAAATACAGGATATTTCTTTGAAGCATCAAAATCTTTTGGCTTCATGATCCAAGCATTAAGCTCATTCCCTTTTTCAGTTTTTAAAACAAAAAACTCTTTAGATGGCAAATTATATCCTTTCAATTTTGCAATCAGATCCTGATTATTTTCGATAACTTGGATTTCTTTACCTGCCTTTGAGTCATTTAAAGTATAAATTGTTGGTTGGGAAGCGCTAGAAAATGTATTAATGTAATATTGAAAATTAGGACTAAAAGTTGCTGAATTTCCACCGATATTTTTAGACAAACGCACTTTGTTTTTCCCGTTTAATCCTATTTTATATACATCTCTGTTGATAGAACCATTTTCTGTAGATTGGTAAAAAACCGTTTTTGTTTTTTCGTCGAAACCATAGTATGAAGTCACCTCCCAGTTTCCTTTTGTTACTTGATTTTTAAGTTTTCCAGTTTTATCATATACATAAATATGATTAAATCCATCTTTTTCGCTGGTCCAGATAAAGCTATTGTCTTCTAAAAATGTTAAATTATCTGTAACATCAATGTATGCTTTGTCTTTTTCATTCATAACTACTTTTTTTGTAGCGGTTGTACCATCAACAAATAAGAGATCCAAATTATCTTGGTGGCGGTTCAAAACTTGAACGGACAAAACATTAGACTCATTTGTCCATTTTAACCTTGCAATATAAAAATCAGTATAGTTATTCAGGTCAACTTTTTTAGTAGTGCTTTTTGCAACATCGTATATATGCAATGAAACTAAAGAATTTTTTTCTCCTGCTTTTGGATATTTAAAAGTTTCAATCGTTGGGTATAAACTTTTTTGAAAAACCGACATGGAAAATTCAGGCACTTCACTTTCATCAAAACGAATATAGGCTAATTTTTGGCTGTCTTTACTCCAATCAAAAGCTCTTACAAAAGCATATTCTTCTTCATAAACCCAATCCGTGATACCATTAATGATTGCATTCTTTTTTCCATCAGCAGTAATTGAAGTTGATTTTTTTGAAGCCAAATCATAAACATATAAATTATTTTCTTTGGCATAAGCAATTTTTGCACCATCAGGAGAAAAAGTAGGTTCTTGCACCTGAAAATCAAACAACTTTACTAATTTTTTGGTAGCAATATCATATAAAAAATAATCTGCTGTAAAAGAATGACGAAAAATTTGTTTTGAATTAGAAGCAATTAAAATCTTTTTTTCAGAAGCATCAAAAGTATAACTGTCTATTCCATCTGCTAGTTCTTTATATCCTTTTGTATCGATTAGGTTCGACACCTTTTTGAGCGTAGCAAAATCATATAGGTCTATTTGCATACTCTTTGACGATCTATCAAAATTCAACACAGTGTATTGATTTGTATTTTTCATCGATTGAAGTTCGTCCATTCCTTTGGAGCGAAAAGAACCCGTAAATATCTCTTCAACAGTAACTTTTTGTTGACCAAAAACAGTAAAACATAAAAAAAGAAGTAACGCAGTAATCGTATTCGAATTCATATAGAGATAATGTTTATTTTCCTTTAGGAATAAGTAAATCACATATTTTAAACTTGTTCTAAGAATAAATTTAAAGACATATACAATTCACAATATAGATTAAGTTATAAAAGTCACAATTTTAGTGAAATTTTTAGAAATAATACACTTTTGCACTGTTAAATGTTATAATTAAATATTTTTAACATTCTAAATGAAAGTTTATCATCTTTTGAATATACTACACACATACTTCGTACAAAATAAGCTATTTTTAGTATATCATTATAGAAATTAATTTGTGTGACTAGAAATTAAATATCTTTATTTAAATACAAAAATCTAAAAAAATACAACTTTAAAAATCCAATTGTATTAAAAAAGCAATACCAAGGAATGCTTATCTTTGTTTCATTAAAGTTATAACAATTATTATATGATAGACGCAATTGCTGGGTTTTCAAAATTATCCAAAGAAGAAAAAATAAACTGGATTGCCAAAAACTATTTTTCAACTCCAAGTGAGGCTATAGCATTGCTAAAAAATTATTGGAATTTAGATGAAAAAATTCAAAAACTACATGACGAATTCATCGAAAACACAATTTCAAATTTTTACATCCCCTTAGGTGTTGCGCCAAATTTTCTAATTAATGGAAAATACAGTACGATTCCAATGGCCATTGAAGAAAGTTCGGTAGTGGCTGCAGCTTCAAAAGCAGCAAAATTTTGGTCCACTCGAGGCGGCTTCAAAACAACCGTTTTAAATACAGAGAAAATTGGTCAAGTGCATTTTATTTATCAAGGAGACAAGTCCAAATTGGAATTGTTCTTCATTCAATTCAAACAGAAATTTTTTGAAGCCACAGAAAATATAACTAAAAATATGCAGAAAAGAGGTGGCGGAATTTTAGACATTGTACTAAAAGACAAAACCAATTTAATTCCAAATTACTTCCAACTGCATGCTACTTTTGAAACTAAAGATAGCATGGGTGCAAACTTTATTAATTCTTGCTTGGAGCAATTTGCCAAAACATTAAAAGAAGAAGCTTTGACTTTCGAATTGTTTTCGGAAGAAGAAAAAAACATACAAGTGGTTATGAGCATCCTTTCCAATTATGTTCCAAATTGTATAGTAAGAGCCGAAGTTTCTTGCCCTGTTGCAGAATTAGCCGAAAAACACATTGAAAACCCACAAGAATTCGCCGAAAAATTTATTCAAGCTGTTCAAATTGCCGAAGTAGAACCCTATCGTGCAGTCACGCATAATAAAGGAATCATGAACGGAATTGATGCCGTTGTTCTTGCTACAG
This sequence comes from Flavobacterium praedii, assembly GCF_026810365.1. Classification (NCBI taxonomy): domain Bacteria; kingdom Pseudomonadati; phylum Bacteroidota; class Flavobacteriia; order Flavobacteriales; family Flavobacteriaceae; genus Flavobacterium; species Flavobacterium praedii. The sequence goes on along the minus strand of NZ_CP113948.1, from coordinate 3,684,907 downwards.
GAAACGATTTTAGAGCAGTTGAAGCTGGAATACACGCTTATGCTTCAAGAAATGGAAGCTATTCTAGTTTATCGCATGCCAAAATAGAAAATGGTATTTTTAGTTTTTGGTTGGAAGTTCCCTTGGCTTTAGGAACCGTTGGTGGATTAACTTCTCTGCATCCTTTGGTTAAATTGTCTTTAGAAATGCTCGAAAAACCTTCAGCCAAAGAATTAATGCAAATTGTAGCCGTAGCAGGTTTAGCCCAAAACTTTGCCGCCTTGCGTTCCTTGACTACCACGGGAATTCAAGATGGACATATGAAAATGCATTTAAACAACATCTTAAATCAATTTGAAGCTACTGATACCGAACGCATTTTTATCAAAAAACATTTCAAACACCATGTTGTTTCCCATAGTGCAGTTGTCGATTATATTGAAAATTTGAGGAAAAACACATAAATAAAAGTTAGCCTTTATTTGGATAAAAAAACCTGGAACGAGGCAAAATATAAAAGATGAAAAAAAGATTTTATAGCAATGGTAAACTTTTGATAACAGGAGAATATTTGGTTCTTGATGGTGCAAAAGCCTTTGCACTTCCAACAAAATTTGGACAAGACTTAATTATTGAAGAAAATTCAAGTCAAGAAATTTCCTGGACAAGCTATGACGCAGACGGAAGTATTTGGTTTGAAGAAAAAATATCCTTTTCAGAAATCACATCATCAATTCGTACCGAAAAAGAATCTATCAAAAACACATTAATTTCAATTTTGAGTGAAGCTCACTTATTAAATCCAAATACAATTTCCAATTCAGATGGGTTTTGTGTTTCTACAACATTAAGCTTTCCAAGAAAATGGGGTTTAGGAACCTCATCTACACTTATAAATAATATAGCTCAATGGTTTAAAATAAATGCCTTCACGCTGCTTAAAAACAGTTTTGGAGGTAGCGGATATGATATTGCTTGCGCTCAAAACGACTTTCCTATTGTATATCAACTTGTACAAGAAAAACCAGTTGTCAAAAAAGTAATATTCAATCCAAGTTTCACAAAAAATATTTACTTTATTTATCTCAATCAAAAGCAAAACAGCAAAAGCGCTATTGCTTCTTATAAAGAGAAAAAAAACAATTTAGAATCTCAAAAAAAAACTATTAATCAAATAACCGAAACAATTTTAAATACAAAAAACGAAAATATTTTTGCAGAAGCGTTAGAAAGACACGAAAAAGAATTGAGTTCTGTTCTAGAAACAAAAACGGTCAAAGAATCTTTATTTCCAGATTTTACAGGAACTATAAAAAGTCTTGGAGCATGGGGAGGAGATTTCGTGATGGTTATTTCTAAAGAAAACCCTAGTTCTTATTTTTTTGATAAAGGATTTGAAACCATTATTCCATACAAAGAAATGATATTATAAATAAAATCTAAAAACAAAAAACCCGATACTTGCAGTTTATAAGTATCGGGTTTTTTATTTGGGAATATTACTGTTTAGTAATTAAACTCTTTTCTGTTATCTTTAATATCAGCACCTTCTTTTAAAGCAGGCAATACTCTATTAGCATCTGATGCGCTTTGAGCTTTCAATTTAGCAACATTATCAGCATAACTTTTCAACGCTGGAGCTTTCACAGTACTAGTGTTTTTCACTACATATACCCCAGTTACTCCTTCAATTGGAGCCGAAAGTTTATTGGCAGCTAATGCAAAAGCATTCCCTACAACTCTTGGTTCTTGACCAACACCACCCGTTAATACTGGATTTTCTAATGTTACATTATTCGCTTGTTGCACAGAAGATCCTGTTGCTTTCGCAATCGCTTCCAATGAACTTCCACTCATTTTAGCTTTTAAAATCTCTGCTTTTTTCTTGTTTTTAAGAATAGACTCAACATAAGGTCTTGCCTGATCTACAGGAACCAATCCTGAATTATCAATAGATTTTACTTTTGCAATTACGTGACCTAAATTGGCTACTTCAAATCTTTTTGTAGCTCCTTCTTTAGAGTCTTTTTCAAAAGCCCATCTAACGATAGTTCTTTGATTTCCTAATGAACCAAAATTTTCATCCATTGCTTTAACTGTAGCTTCTGGCGCAACAACTAGCCCCATTTCTTTGGCTGTTTTATCAAAGTCTTTTTCAGCAACATCCATCTCAAATTTAGTCGCTTGAGTAAATACTTTATCCGAAGTAGCTTCTGAAGCTTCAATTTTTTGAGCTACAGTTGCCAAACGAATTCCGTCTTGCTTGTCTGTAATTTTAATAATATGAAAACCAAATTGAGTTTCAACTAGTCCTACTTTTCCAATACCATTATTGAAAACAAAATCATTAAACGGTTTTACCATTTGATTTGGTCCAAAATATCCTAAATCACCACCTTGCTGAGCAGAAGAATCATCAGAATTGGTAAATGCTAACATTAAGAAACTTTCTGGATTAGCATTAACTTGAGCCAAAATACTTTCTGCTTTTTCTTTAGCTTCTTCTTTGGTTCTTTTTTCTTTAGTGTTTGGTGTCTGAGAACCCTCATAACCAATTAATATATGACTTGCTTTTGCATTTACACCCACTTTTCTACCTAAAGATTTTGAAATACAGTAGTATTTTCCAAAAACATAAGGTCCATAAACTGCTCCAGGAGCCAAGTTGTATAGTGCATCCGCATCAACCGCTGGCAAATCTTTTTTGGCAACATACGAAGAATCGTAAGGAACATCAGAGTTTGAATTTACAAACTCAATCACATTTTTAGTATTTTTAAATCCTGCCAAAGTATCATTTTTACCCGTTGCTTGATTGTAAACTACGCTTCCAGTCAATAAAGAATTAACTTTAGTTTTTACTTCGTTTACATCAGCTGGAGATGCTTTATCTTCAATTAAAACATATTCGATTTTACGAGTTTCATCAGACTTGAATTTTTTAGGACTCGCTTTCATGTAATCCACTATTTCTGCATCTGTAACTTTAACTTCACTATCTTTAATTGTAGAAAACAAAGCCGCAACATAAGAGAAGTTTACTTTATTGGAAGCTGTTTCGTAGTTAAATTTCCCTTCACTTTCAGTTGTGTAAATTCCAGATTTTACTAAAGTGCTATAAATTTGATATTTAGCATTTAATTCAGCATCTTTCTCTCTGTCTTTTAAATATTGAGCTTGTTCTGGATTAGATTTGAAATATTCTTTGAATTTTGCAACATCAAACATACCGGCAGCATTTAAGAACATTGGGTTTTTACCAATATTTTGATCCGCTTTAAGAACGTCCATGATGTGTTTCTCTCCAACTCTTAGGCCTAGTTTATCAAATTCTGCAGATAACAAAGCGATAGTCACCTCTTGATCCCATACTCTTCTAGACGCTTCAGTTGAAGTTATTCCTTGCCCACTTTTTTCAACATTGCTTACTTTTATTCTAAAGTCTTCAAATGCGATATCCTTTCCATTGATGCTTCCAACATCCTTAGAGCTTTTACCAAAATTCCCTTTCGTAAAAAGATCTTGAATTATAAATGAGAATAATGCTAGAGCAATAACTCCAATCATTATAGCGGAATGTTGTCTAATTTTTGATAAAACTGCCATTGTATATTATTGTTTATTTTAAAATTTTGTTTGCGAAAATACAATTATCTAATTAATAATTATAGAACTACTGTTTTTTTTTTGTTTTTTTTTAAATTAAAAAAAGAATCTTAGTCTTTGATCGTCATTTTAACCAATTCAATCTTCTTATTTGTTGCTTCTTCAATGGTGAAATGATAATTTTCGATCGTAATATTATCTCCTTTTTGAGGAATTTCCTTAGTAAAATCAACAATAAATCCTCCAAGCGTACCATAAGATTCACTTTCGGGTATCGATAATTTATAAGTCTGATTCAAATACTCTACATCAAAACGTGCTGAAAACAGATAAACACCATTTTCAAGTTCTTTTTCAACCAATTCTTCATCAGAATCATGTTCATCTTCTATTTCACCAAATAATTCTTCAACAATATCTTCAATGGTCAAAATTCCGGAAGTACCCCCATATTCATCCAGGACAACCGCAACACTTTTTCTTTTTTTGGTTAACAGACTCATTGCATCTTTCACATAAATCGCTTCAGGGATAAATTCTACAGGAATCACGATCTCTTTGATGCTGGATGGTTTTTTAAATAAATCAAAAGAATGCACATATCCTATAATATCGTCGAGTGAATTTTGATAAACAAGCATTTTTGAATAACCTGTCTCTATAAATAATTCTCTAAGTTCATTTAAGGATTCCGAAACATCTATAGCAGAAATCTCAGTCCTAGGCGTCATTACATCTCTTGCTTTTACTCCAGAAAAATCTAGTGCATTACGAAATATTTGTATTTCAGAATCTACCTCTTCATGATCTTCCACTGTACTCATTTGTTCCGTAATGTAATTACCGAGTTCTATTTTACTAAAATAAAGTTGTACCTGATCTCCTTCTGTTTTAAAAAATTTTTTCAATAAAAAATCTGAAATCCAAATCAAAAAAGTGGAAACAAAATAGAATAACCTATAAAAAAAATAAGCCGGAATGGCGAAAAATTTCATCAAGGAATTGGCGTAAATCTGAAAGAAAACCTTGGGAAGAAATTCGGCTGTTATTAAAACAATAAATGTAGAAATTACAATCTGAATTAATAAACTTGTAAAATCAGAAAAATGCCATTGCAGAAGAAGCAACCAACTCATTAACAAATTGCCCATAAAAAACCCGTAAACCACAAGCGCTATATTGTTTCCAATAAGCATGGCTGCAATGAATTTTGAAGGCTTCTCAGTAAGTTTGATTAAAATTTTAGAAAGAAAGTTGTCTTGTTTTTTTTCTAATTCTAAATATATTTTATTCGAAGATATGAATGCTATCTCCATTCCTGAAAAAAAAGCACATAGTATTAAACACAATATGATAATACTAATTTCCATTATCTATGATTGTTTATTTCGATCTTCAAATTTCTTGGCAAACTTCCTTCTAAAGAAAAACATAAAAATAGCGAGTCCTGCAATTATAAAACTCATCCAAGGGTTTTCAGTAGTATTCCATTTTGTAAATCCATCGTATAGAAAATAGATTCCAAATGCTAAATAAAGGTAAGAGGTGTATTTTAAGAAATTCATCGTATTATTTTTTATTTTTATTATTCTGAAGACTCGATTTCGCCTTCTATTCGTTGCGAATTGACTATTTTAAAATCTTTACTAAAATCAATTCCTTGACCTGTCGAGCCGCCTTTAATATCTGTCAATTTAAATTTTTTCTCGGTATAAAACCATTGATTTTTTTGATCAAAATACAACTGTTCGGTTTCGAGCATTTGACCAGCTTCTGAAGTAATTTTTACTTTTCCCTGTAAATCAATTATATTAGTTTGTTTATAAGAAACTGCGTAATTGGATCTGATAAATGTTTTTTTTCCTTTGTTATCATAAATTGTAACATCTACACCTTTTGGAAATTCAGTAAAAGCAAAATCAACATTAGCATAATCAAACATTTTTGGACTGATCAATACCGATTTTATGACTCCTGAATCTGTATATTTTAAGTTTACAAAATCAGCATCTCCGCTAGGCACAAATTCTGAATAATCATTTTTTTGAACTTCTTTAAAATTACTTTCACAACTCAAAAGCACACTAAAAAAGAGTGACATCAGCAAAAAGTGCAAAATACTTTTATTGTAAAAATTCATCATATACTATTAAAAAGGAAATCTTATTTTGTGCGGAAAAATTAATCTATTTTGGCCTGTCTAAACCATTTTTCACTTAGAGAGAAGCTCATAGCAAGAACAAAATAATTTTCTTGAATTAAGCCTTTTGCTGTAGTTCCTCTTTTCCCGTATTCTAACCCAATATTGATATTAGAAAAACCTCCCGATATTGGCAAACCAAAACCTAAAGTCATTGCTTTTTCATCAATATCTTCAGATTTAACAGTCAATCCAGTTTTTGTATATTTTAATCCAGCTCTGTAAACAATCTTTTGATAATATTTAGAAAATACGTTGTAATTTGGAACATAAAATCCTCCTAAACTGTAGCTAGAATATGTACCATAAGTAACATTACTTGCAGAATTAAATTCATCTGTAAGTTTCCCTGCATTTTGAAAAACTATTTGAGAGCCTAGCAACCATTTTTTTGTTTTACCAACACCTAAACCAAAAGATATTTTTTCAGGAATGGTTAAATCAGTTCTGATTTCATTTGGATCGGCAGGATCAATAATAGCTACATCAAAATTTGAATTAAAATTTACGGTAGACTTAGTTTGAGTATTTGTTGAAGCCAATCTACTTTGAGGGGAGAAAGTAAAACTACTATGTAAATTTATATTCTTATAAATTTTGTGTTTGTACATAACACCAAAATTTGACGCAAAACCTTTTAAATCCGCTTCATTTTTTTCTTGAGTACCAATAAATACACCTGTTATGTATTCTAAATTAGTATTATTTATTCTTCCAAAATTATATTGAATATCTGCTCCCACTACTAAGTTAGGAATAACGGTATATCCTAATGAAAAGAATGCCTTATTCAAACCACCAGTTCCTTTTAGCACGTTATTAACACCATCAGGACTTGAGTTTATTGATTGAATATTATAACCAACTGAAGTATATGGTAACAATCCAAATCCTACTCCCATTTTACCTAAAGGCACTGAAACGGCTATATAATCAAGAGCTGTTCTTTGCGCTTTCTCCGTTTTGGTATCTGTTTTTAACCCCGTAGAAGTGTAGTTACCACCTATCGTGAAAGTTGTAAATTTTAAACTTGCAAAACTCGCAGGATTCAAAATATTTATATGGAGACTATCTTGCTCAACACTAAGCCCTGCCATAGAACGATTCTCAAGATTTCCTTTAAATCTAGATTCTCCAATTCCGAAAAAAGAATAAGGAGAAGCAGAACCAGTTTGAGCGTTAGATACTAGTGAGATAAAGAAACAGGCTGCAACTATAATTTTTTTAATCATTTTTGATTTTATATTGAAAAATTTGGTTCAAACTCTCTAATAGGAAATTTGAATTGGCAAATATGGTATTTTTTAATCGTTTAGCCAAAAATTCTGTGTCTCCACCCGTTAAAATTATTATAAAATTTGAGTATCGAGCACTATATTCATCGACAAAACCATTAATTTCATAGACCAATCCATTTACAACTCCAGAATGAATAGATTCTGCTGTAGAATTTCCAATCATATCTTTTGGTTCTACGAATGTTAACAACGGGAGTTTTTCAGTAAAATTATGTAATGATTCATACCGTAATCGCAAACCAGGAGAGATCGCTCCACCATGATATACATCGTTTTGATCTACAAAATCATAAGTAATACAGGTACCTGCATCAATAATCAATCTATTTTTCCCTTGAAACTGTAAAGTTGCTCCAGCTGCCAAAACCATTCTGTCTATCCCTAAAGTTTTTGGTGTAGCATAATTATTTGCAAATGGAAAAACATCTTCGTGCGTAACAAACCATACAATTAGTTCTTTTTCGAAGTCTAAAAACATTTCTTTTCCCATTTTTCCAACAGAAGCTACTACCAAATGTGTAATTGCCTTGTATTTTTCTAAAATAAATGTAATTTTTTTAAGTATTTCATTATTAGAAAAAACAAAACTCTCCAAAGCCTTATAGTCCTCAAAAACAGCTGCTTTTATTCTTGTATTTCCAACATCGATGGTTAAAATCATAGTTATTTTTTTAAAAATGCTAAGGTACGAATAGATTTTTTTAAAAAAATGTATTGTTTAATTTAAAAAAGATATTATATTTGCACCCGCAATAAGCACGGTACCTTAGCTCAGATGGTAGAGCAATGGACTGAAAATCCATGTGTCCCTGGTTCGATCCCTGGAGGTACCACGAAACCCACTCAAACGAGTGGGTTTTTTGTTTTGTACACATTATTATTCATCTTCTAATTGGGTTGATTTCAAAAAGGAAGACAGGTAAAAAATAAGATTTTTTACCTAAAATTATTCCAACCCAAGAAACTATTCAAAAAGACAAAAAACACCATATCCTTTTGTTTTGAAAAAATACTTAAAAAACAGTCATTGTCATTTTAACAAGGAATTAGTAATTTCAAAATTATTTACATTACTACTTATTAATTCCATTAATTAACGGAACAAAAAATACTTTGTTTTCAGGCATCACCATACTAGTCTGTTACACCATCCAAATTTTCACATAAGTGAATCAATTCTGTTGAAATTTTAGTTACAAAAAAATGTTTGATTTAATTGGTATTTGTTAAAATTTTTATATATTTATCCGATAATCGATAAAATGTAGCATTTTGACGATTATTTGTGATTAATGCAAATAAAGATATTTGCTTGATAAAAGATAAAATATGACCCCCATTTTACTTAATCAGCTTAGAAGTTCTATCACTTCACCATTGATTTCAATTTTTTGTAAAAAGTTTGAAGAGAATGAAACATTGCTTAGAAAATCGATTGACACTAGTATATGTACTGTGTTAATAGGACTTGACAACGTCATTAAAACCAATTCTTTGTTTCTCAAAATTATTGACTCCATTTCAAACTCCGAATTCTATAATTCTATTGAATATGAAAACGGCAAACTATCATCCATAAATTACTCCTTTGAACACGAAGGTAACATACCTCTAAATTTAATTTTTTCAATCAAAAAAGGAAGAATCTCAGAAATGATTTCTAACGAAATAGGAATTAAAAGCGAGACTGCTATTTCTATTTTAAATTTTGCAGTTATGCTTATTTTATGTCATTTTAAAAATGAAAAGCAAAAAGAAAAAAACATTCAATTTTCTCTACACGCAGAAAAAACAAGTATAATAAGTACTTTACCTGAAGGCATTCGAATTATGCTTGGTTATTCGAATTTTAAATGTGAGGAAGAAATTTTAAACACAACAAATCCATTATTACAATCTAAATATAAAAACAAATTTTTAAGCAAAATTTTTAACTTATAGTTCCTTAAACCTAGAATCCGCATTAGAAATCTACTACATCTGAATTCTTCTTCAAAAACAGTACGTGAGCTCTTTTTTTTATTGAATAATTCAGTTTCGTTATATAGTCAAATGTGGATTTTGGATAAACTATTATAAACAAAAAAAGGTATAGTATCTGAATAAATACTATACCTTTTTGCTTTTTTAAACGAAGTTAATTCAAATTAAAAATTATTTTTCTTGTATCCATTCATTAATTTTCATTTCTAATAACGCCAAAGGCAAAACACCTGATTCTAATACTTTTTCATGGAATTTTTTGATGTCAAATTGAGCTCCCATTTTTGTTTCTGCTTTTTTACGCAATTCCATAATTTTCAATTGCCCAATTTTATAAGACAAAGCTTGACCTGGAATTGCCATATATCTTTCAATTTCTGTAGTGATACTTTCTCTACTTTCAGCTTCATGAGCTAGTGAATACGCTATGGCTTGTTCTCTAGTCCATCCTTTGTTGTGCATTCCTGTATCTACGACCAATCGAACAGCTCTATGCATCTCATTGCCCAACATTCCAAAATATTGATATGGATCTTGATACAATCCTAATTCTTTTCCTAAACTCTCTGTATATAATGCCCAGCCTTCACCATAGGCACCAAACCAAGCGAACTTTCTAAAATCAGGCAAAGCTGCATTTTCTTGTTGTAATGAAATCTGAAAATGATGCCCAGGAATAGCTTCATGTAAGAATAAATCTTCGTCGCCATAAACATTATACTCTGTTACATTTGGAACCGGAACATAAAAAATACCTGGTCGGGTTCCATCTGCAGATCCTTGATTGTATTCAGCACTTGCTGTTTTTTCTCTAAAAGCTTCTGTTCTTCTAATTTCAAATTTAGAATGTGGCTGCAAAGAAAAAAGCTTATCAACGTTTGGTTTTATTTTGGTATAAATCCTTTCAAAATTTGCAATTACTTCTTCTGGTTTATGAAATGGTTTTAACTCTTTTTTATTTCTTACTTCATCAAAAAAGGCCAATAAAGTCCCTTTAAAGCCAACTTGCTTTTTGACTTTTTCCATTTCTATTGTCAAACGCGCTACTTCTTTCAGACCAAGTTCGTGAATTTCTTCAGGGGTCATTTCAGTAGTAGTCCATTGTTTTACATATGTTTTATAAAGTTCTTTTCCAAAAGACAAACTGCCTATTCCACTGGTTGATCTGGAAGCTGGAAGGTATTCGTTTTTTAAAAATTCAGTCATTTTTTTATACTGCGGAATTAACTTTTCATTAATTGCTGTAGTATATTTTGCAGTCAAATCCTTTATAACAGCATCACTAAAAGAAGTTGGCATTAATTTTATAGAAGAATAAAATAAATTGTCCTCTATTTTTGCTGTTGGCATGTCTGCAAAGAGTGGAATTACTTTTAGGGTTAAAGCTTTTGGCAAAACGGCACCTTCTTTCATTCCTTTTTTCATATACACCATTGCCGAATCAATCCAAACAGCATACTTGTCCATTCTTTTTAAGAAATTGGCGTAATCTTTTTCAGTTTTAAAAGGTTGAGCAGAGGTTCCACCTGCGTATTGCCCCATCGTAACTTGAGTTCCCCAGAATTGATGGATAGGCATTAAGTTTGAAGGTTGTTTCAATACTAGTTTCCCAACTTGAATTTCCCATTTCATAATTTCGAAACTGTTTTTCTCTTCATTTGAAAGAGAAGCTTGGTCTATTTTGGCCAATTCTGTTTCGTACTTATTAAAAAAAGTTGCTTGTGTTTTTCTATAAGAATCGGTCATTTCAAACTGCAACTGATCATTGTATGCCGATTGACCATTTTGAGTAGCGCCCAAAGGGTCCAAAGCGTTTTTATCGTCAAAATAACTTTTAGTCAAAGCCGTGAAATCTTGCTTTTTTTCATTTGATTTACAATTAGTTAATGCAATTGATGCTGCAATTGCAAACAAAAAAATATAGGTTTTTTTCATAATTGGGGTTTAATAATAAGTTGTAAATCTAACCAAAAGACCATTTTTGTATGTTAATTAAATCTTAAACTATCCGTGATAGACTCTAGAAGCTACAATCTTATCTTCCTTAACAACAAGAACTTCAGCCACAAGCATATCTTCCTCATCCTTTACAGTGCGAACATATTCCATAAAAACACGATCTGCATTGGCCGTAAGCGAAGTTACTTTATAATGCAATGTTGGCAAACGATCAAAAGCATCTTGCCACCAAGTCCTTAAAGCTTCTTTTCCAGTAACTAATCCTTGGGTTTCAGGTTGACGAATTTTTAATTTTGGACTAAAATGGGCTGCCTCGTCATCGTATAATGAAAGTAACTGTTCTAAGTTATGATTGTTAAAAGCGTCAAACCATTTAAAGGCGATAGATTGTAATTTTTCTGGTGTCATTCTGGTTATTTTTTAATTAAAAAATCCCTTTACATTTGAAGTGAAAGGGATTTGAGATTTTTATTAGAAAAAAGTTTTATACGTTCTTCAGATTAATAATTTCTTGATCTGTGAGCAGCCTCCAATTTCCTCTTGGTAAATTCTTCTTGGTTAAACCTGCAAAAGCTACACGGTCAATTCTTAAAACGTCATAACTGAAATTTTCAAAAATAGCACGAACCACTTTTACGTTTGCCGATCTTAATTGAATTCCGATTTCGCTTTTTGCTTCACCATCAATATAGCTAACATCTTCAACAAATACTCGGTGTCCATCAAGAACAAGTCCTTTATTGATTTTTTCTAAATCTTCAAATTTTAAATTTTTATCTAAAGAAACTTGATATATTTTGGATGATTTTTGACTTGGTAAAGTAAATTTACGAATCATATCGGTATCATTTGTAAACAACAAAAGTCCCGTTGTGTTTTTGTCCATTCTGCCTATTGGAGCAATTTTTGAAGTGGTAGAACCTTTTACAAGTTCTAAAACATTTCTGTATTCTTGACCTTCATCAAGTGCAGTAGTAAAATTTTTGGGCTTGTTTAATAAGATGTAAACTTTTTTCTCTGGAGTCAAAACCACTCCGTCAAAATTCACAACATCTCCGGGTTTTACCATATATCCCATTTCTACAACTGGAATTCCATTTACTTTTACATTTCCGGATTGAATGTAAATATCGGCATCACGTCTTGAACAAGTCCCAGAATTTGAGATGTATTTATTCAAACGAATTTCGTCTTTTGCTTTAGGTCTTTTAGGCGCTTGATTCGGTTTTTTCTCTACTTTATCAGTAGTATCGGCAACTTTAACAATTGTTTTTACTTTTTTTGGCCCTTGTGCCCTTTTTTGCATCGCAGGTTTTGGCTTATTTGAACTAGGTCTAGAGCTGTTTGCTCTTGGTCCACTTCCTCTATTATTGCCGTCCTTATTGTTCATAATATTCTATAATTTGTGCAAAGATACTATTTATATCATTGAGAAACGATTTTTGGCAATTAGAAAAAGCTAACTATCTAATTAAATGCGTTTTAATTTAGTGAGTAAAAATAAAATAGAGTGGTTTGCTTTTAAGAATCCTTGATTATATAGCCATCAATACTTTTTTGCCATGCCACAAAACACTTGGATTTATTAAGACGATACAAAAAACACCTGCTACTATTATGAATTTCAAAACGTTGTGAAGCACGACATATTGTTCTTTGGTGTTCCATTTCCATAAATAGAGTAAGAAGAAAATGAGAACAATAAAACAACAGTAAAAATAAATATCCATATACCCAACATCGTATACATCAATTAAGAAATATACAGGGAAGATGGTCATTATAGTTAAAATCGTTATTATTCTTTTTGAAAATTCTTCTCCATAAATAATTGGAATGGTTTTGTAATCATTGGCCAAATCACCTTTTATATTCTCAAGATCTTTAATCATTTCCCGAATTAAAATCAAAAGGAACAAGAATGTAGCATGAGAAAGAATAACGGCAAGTTTACCACTATTGTTTTCTATTTCATACAAAGGCATTTTTAAATAATAGTAAAGTAGAATTCCAAAAAAAGGTAAAACAGCCAAAAAAGCAGCCATTAAATTTCCAATAAGGGGGTATTTTTTTATTTTATGCGAATAAAACCAAATCAAGAAAATATAAACAGAAAAAAATAAAACTGCCCTAAATGAGACAAAAAAAGCAATCACCGCTACAAAAAAATTAAGACTAAAATAGACTCGAAGTTTTGTTCTCTGACTTACCAAACGATCCAAATGTGATTTATTCGGTCGATTAATTAAGTCTTTTTTACTGTCATAAAAGCTGTTGATAATGTATCCTGACGCAATGGTTAAACTAGAGGCCAAGACTATTATAAAAAGGTGGAAGTCTAAAAGCACTGCCAAGGCCCTTTTTTCTGGAGCCAAAATAAATATTGCCGAAAGATACTGCGCTAAAGCAATAATAGGAATATTATAACCTCTTACTACAGAGAACAAACTGAACATTTTTAATAGAAAAAGTTTATTCTGCCTGCTTAACATGGAGTAGGTTTAAGGTTTATGAGTTGTGATTTTGTATTTAAAAAAAGTAAATTAAAATTGATAAACCACCTCAAGTTTGAAATCTTTCAAAGATGCTTTGGCTTTTTCAAGATCTTCTGTAAATCCTAAAATATAACCACCTCCACCAGATCCACACAATTTTAAGTAATAATCATTTGAATCTAAACCTGCTTGCCAAATACCATGAAATTGTTCTGGAATCATTGGTTTAAAGTTATTCAAAACTACTTTTGATAAGTGTTTTGTGTTTTCAAACAAAGACTTCATATCGCCTCCTAAGAAATTTTCTACACAAGCATCTGTATATTTTACAAATTGAGTTTTTAACATCGTACGAAACCCTTTGTCTTTCAAATTTTCCATAAAAATATTGACCATTGGAGCGGTTTCACCCACAATGCCTGAATCTAATAAAAATACAGCTCCTTTTCCATCAAAACTTTGAGTAGGAATACCAGTTGCTTCAATATTGTCTTTGGAATTAATTAAAATCGGGATGCTCAAATAACTATTTAAGGGATCCAATCCTGAGCTTTTTCCGTGAAAAAAACTTTCCATTTGAGAAAAAATTGTTTTTAAACTCAATAGTTTTTCTCGGGTTAGATTTTCTAAAACGGTGATTTTATTTTGCGCATATTTATCATAAATAGCAGCTACCAATGCTCCGCTACTGCCTACTCCGTATCCTTGAGGAATACTGGAATCAAAATACATCCCTGTTTCAACATCATTCTTTAAAGTCTCTAAATCAAACATTACCAAATCAGGTTGTTCTTTTTGAAGGGTTTCCAAATAGACTACAAAACGTTTCAAATGACCGTTGGATTTTATGGCTTCTTCAGAAGGATTTAATTCTTTCTTAAGTGCGCCATTGTAAAAGTTATACGGAATTGATAATCCTTTGGAGTCACGAATAATTCCGTATTCTCCAAAAAGTAATATTTTTGAGTAAAATAAAGGTCCTTTCATATTTTATAAATTATCAATTTGGGGTTGGTAATTATTCTATTTTTTTTATTTTCGATGGGTTTTGTCTTGTGTCAAAAAGCGCAACCACATATATTCGTTTGCTTGTGTAGGTATAAAACAAAGTTGTTTGTTTTGTAACTACGCATTTATGAAATTTTTTATTCGTTACTGATTTAGGAAAGATCTCAGGATTCGCTCTAATTATTTTTAGTGAGTCGTACAATTTCTTTGCAAATTTAATTCTAACTCTTTCAGACCATTTCGCCTCAAGATATTCTAAAATTATTTTTGTCTTTTTTTGAGCATTAATTGAAATTTTAATTTCTCTCATTTTTACTCAATGTACTTCTTAATGAATTCTTCAAAATCCACAAACTCACCTCTTTCAATTTGTCTATTTCCTTCTTCAATTTCATCCCTTTGTTCTTGAGTTAACTCATTCCAAAAGTCTTTTTTCTCCGATTGAAAAATATTTTTTATCGCTTCAATTATAGACAAATCATTGGTTTCTTCCAACTTTTTCATCAATTCCGATTTTTCAAATTGTATATCCATGATGATTCTATTTTAAAAATCGACTACATCAGACCGATTTTCATTTTGTATTCCTATGTTTATTTCTTCTTGCTGTTCGGGAGTTAATTCCTTCCAAAGCTCTCTGTCATTATTTTCAAAAACCAAGCGTATTTTTTTCAAAATCGAAATATCTTTGGTTTTCAAAATCTTCTTAATTAGTTTTAATTTCTCCGCATTCAAATCCATGATTGTCGCATTTAGAAACTAAAGATAAGAAAAAAAGGAATCAATTCAACAATGCACCATTTCCAATTTCGTCGCAAAGGTACTGACCATTTTGGCAATAGCCAACTAATTCTGCTTTAATAAATTGCAACACTTTTTCTTTAACCGCATTTGGATACAAAACATGCACATTCGCACCGGCATCTAAAGTAAAACAAACCGGTATTTTAGTTTCATTTCTGAATTTCAAAATCGCATTAATAATTTGTAAAGTATTCGGTTTCATCAAAATAAAATAAGGTAAAGAAGTCATCATCATCGCGTGCAAAGTCAATGCTTCACTTTCTACAATGGTTATAAATTCATCGAGATTTCCGTTTTCAAAAACAGGAATCAGTTTGTCTAAGTTTTCATGAGCTTGAGCAAATCGCCTTTCGGCAAAAGGGTGATCGTGCATCAAATCGTGTCCCACAGTACTCGAAACCTGTTTTTCTCCTTTGTCAACGAGCAAAATGGTGTCTTGAAAATTTCTGAAAGTATCATGAATTGCATACGGATATTCAACTCCATACAGATCTGTGCTTCCTTTTATATTGGCTTGATTTCCCCAAACTACTACTTGTCCCTTTACGCTTCTGCAAGCACTTCCTGAGCCTAATCGCGCCAAAAATGATGCTTTTTTAAAGAAATATTCTTCGGTCATTTCAGGATGTAACGCTTTTTCCAAACTCATAAAATTCATAGCCAAAGCTGCCATTCCCGATGCCGAAGAAGCAATTCCTGAACTATGAGGAAATGTGTTTTGGGTATCAATCGTGAAATGATACTCTTTCAAAAAAGGCAAGTAAACTTCAATCCTTTCCAAGAATTTTTGAATTTTTGGTTTAAAATCTTCTTTGGGTTTTCCTTCAAAAAGCAAATCGAAAGAGAAATTACCGTCCTTTTGTTTTTTGGCGAAAGCCAAAGTTGTAATCGTTTTGCAATTGTTCAACGTAAAACTAACTGATGGATTGGCTGGAATTTGGTTGTTTTTTTTGCCCCAATATTTTACCAAAGCAATGTTACTGGGTGCACTCCAAGTAAAACTTCCTTGGTTTAAACTATTTGTATAAGGCTTAGGTATAAAATCGGTAGCTGCAATCATAAATGAAAAATTTGAGCAAAGATACTTTTTTTAACGAAAATGAGGTTTTCCTATTTTGTATAATCTTTAGAAAGTTTTTTAATTACTTTTGACTCTTCTTAAAAATATGAAATGAATAAGATTACTCGAATTTTAGCAATTGTTGCAACTTGTCTAGTTATTGGTTATTTTTCTGGAATGGTTACCCGTTCTGCGATAACAACTTGGTATCCTACTTTGATTAAACCGAGTTTCAATCCACCCAATTGGATTTTTGCGCCAGTTTGGAGTACTCTTTATATCATGATGGGAATTGCTGCAGGATTGGTTTGGAACAGAATTGATTTTGAGAAAGAAATCGTAAAAAAAGCTTTGCTGTTTTTTGCTATTCAACTAGCATTAAATGCCTTGTGGTCGTATTTGTTTTTTGGATTAAAAAACCCAATGTTGGCCGGTCTTGAAATTATTATATTGTGGCTTATGATTTACGAAACTTATGTACAATTTGCCAAAATCAACAAAATTTCAGGTTATTTGTTTATTCCTTATTTGCTTTGGGTTAGTTTTGCCGCTGTTTTGAATGGAAGTATTTGGTGGTTGAATCGATAGTGATTTGATTTACAACGATATCAATTTTGTTTGTTTCAGTTTTCTATATTCTAAAGGACTAACACCTTCGTGTCTTCGAAAATATCTTGAAAGATTCTTGATAACGGTATAGCCACAAAAATCGGATATTTCAGTTACAGACAAATCTGTTTCTATCAAAAGTTGTTTTACTTGCTTGATTCGCAATGTGTTAATTTCGTCCAAAATACTTCGTTTTAAAACGGACTGAAATCTTTTTTCCAATACTCTTCTGGACAAGGCTGTTGCATTAACAACATCGTCAACTGAAATTAACTCTTTAAAATTATAATAAATAAAATGGAGTGCCTTACTCACCTCTTTGTCATCTACTGCTAAAAAATCAGTTGATCTTCGTGTAATAATTTGAAGGGGTTCAACATAAATATCAGTGAATTTAAAATCTTTATTTGCAATCATTTTACTAAGCAATTGTGCCGTTTCAAAACCAGCTTTTTCGGTATTCAAAGAGATGCTCGACAAAGGCGGATCGGATAAGTTACAAATACTCAAATCATTGTCCACTCCAAGAACCGACACTTGCTCAGGCACATTGATTCCAACTGCTTTGCACGCTTCGGTCACATGCTGTCCTTGATTGTCATCGCAAGTCATTATTGCAATTGGTTTTGGCAAAGCCTTCAGCCAATCCGAGAGACTCGATTCTTTATAACTCCATAATGGTGGCGTTTCCTCTTTTTGATGCTGATATACATAGACATCAAAACCATATTCTTTGACTTTGTTAGAAAAACCTTCACACCTTTCTCTAGACCAAACCATATTGTCGAAACCATAAAAAGCAAAATTGGTAAATCCTTTTTCTACAAAATAAGTGGCGGCCATTTGCCCTGTTTCCTTATATAAACCGGTAATATTCGGAATTTCTAAAAACCGTTCTTTAGTATCTTGAGCAATTATTGGGATTTCAAGTTGAAGTAATTTTTCAAACGATCGTTCCGTTTCAATTTGCGCAATAATTCCATCTGCTCCCCATGCTTTTGCCCATGTAATAACATTCTTTAAATCTTTCTTACTGCCATTTATTAAAGGAATGCGACAAAAATTAAGAGGCCCAAATAATCTCGAATATTTGGCGATTCCATTGAGAAGTCCTCGTCCATATTCTTCAGAAAAATTAACTAACAACAGAATTTTGGGTGTCATTTTTGATGTGATATTTAAAACAATGTTTTATTGACTAATCTAATTTCTTAAAATTAATTGTTCGCAAAATGAAGATTAATTACCGCAAATATACCATTAAGAATCAAATTACGAACCTATTTTTGTCTCCTAGTTATCCTTAAAGGCTTTTCAATTTAAATACAGGAATCTTTTTTTAGAAAATATTTCAATCGTTCTCGGTTGTTTTACACAAAATTAAAATTTCATTTCATCAATTAAATTAAGGGTTTAAACTAAAAAAAATAATTATACCCTTTTAAACGGCCTAATGCGATTTAACAACATTACATAATTTTCAAATAGCAATGAATAGATTAGATACAAAATATAAAAAATTCGGATTGTGTACTGATATGATGCATACAGCCGAATTAATTCGGAATTTTAATTCAAAAGATGTTATCCCATTTGTAAATAGGATAGAAAATAATAAAAAGTTTTTTATCACTGGAGAAGGAAGCAGCCGAATATTTCCTGCAAAGAATATGATCAGCAATTCGTTACGTTATGCAACTGATTTTGACATAAAAACGGAAGGGGCAAGTCAAGCAAAAGAATATGATTTAACCCATTTTATTGTATTTGGTGCTTCCAATTCTGGCAAAACAAGTGAACTTATTGGTTTGTTTACCCAATTGCAAAATTCGAATCACACCCAACTATTTGCCGTTACCGCTAATACTGCAACACCATTAGAAAATATAGCCCAACAGACTAATGTCTTAAAATGTGGCCTCGAAAAATCTGTAGCAGCAACTATCAGTGTAATTGAGCAAGCTTTGTTTTTTGACACTTTATTTTGTAAATTACAAGATGTAAAAACACCTAGTTTGGATGAATTGTCACTCAAATTTTTAAATGCGTTGTCCATTGCTGTTTCCGAGGATATTATAATCAAAATACTAAATGCTGACACCATTTATTTTGCTGGTAGAAACAACGGTGTGGCCGAAGAGTTGACGCTCAAAACGCAAGAAATTATTCGAAAAAAAGCGGTTTATTTAGAAGGAACATACGCCCTTCACGGAGCCGAAGAAGTTATGACTCCAAATGATGTGATGATTATTATTGATCCTATTGAAGAGGAAGAACACAAATTCAAAACTCATTTGGAAGAAGGTGTTGGTATCAATATTATTGCAATTTCAAATCGTCAAACACTGTTTCCTACTATTTTGATTCATGAAATTGAGTATTATGATACCTATTTGCAAATGGCCGCCGGCTGGAATCTTTTGGTTGAATGCGGATTACATTTAGACATTGATTTGGATAAGCCGGAACGCGCTAGAAAAATTGGAAATGAATACCTTATAGAAGTATAAATTATGAAAAATCTAAACCATACAATTCGTTTATTTATTGCATTCCTTTTATTGCTGTTGTGCAAAATGGAAACTTTAAATGCTCAAAATATAAAATTTGAACATCAACTAAAAGAAGGATGGAGTATAGAATCTTCAAAGAAAGTAAATACTACAGGAGATAAAATTTCACAAAAAGGGTTTGATGATTCAAAATGGTATAAAACTACTGTCCCATCAACCGTAATGGCGTCTTTAATTGCCAATAATGAATATCGGGATATTTTTATGGGAGACAATCTTGACAAAGTAGACACCACTAGATTTAGAACCCCGTGGTGGTACAGAAACGAGTTTACTATCGGGGATTCTTCCAAAAACACAGAGCTGATTTTTGAAGGAATCAATTACCGCGCCAATATTTGGTTGAATGGCAAAAAAATAGCAGCTGCAGATAGTCTTTTTGGTGGTTTTAGAATTTTTTCTTTAAACATTTCAAAAAGCGTAGTAAAAGGTAAAAACACACTTGCTGTAGAAGTATTTCATCAAAAAAAGAATGAACCTTCGATTGGTTTTGTCGATTGGGCACCTATGGCTCCAGACCGAGAATTGGGATTGTGGAGACCTGTAAAACTTAAGATTTCGGACAAAACCAGCTTAAACAATATTTTTGTAACCTCAAAAATTGACAAAAAAGAATACAAAATTGCCGAACTGCAAATAACTGCCGAGGCGGTAAACAATACTTCAGTAGTGGTCGAAGCCATTGTAAAAGGCCGAATTGAAAACATCAATTTCGAAAAGAAAGTTACGCTTCAGCCTTTCGAGAAAAAATTGGTTGTTTTTAATGCTTCCGATTTTAGTCAATTGAAAATTAAAAACCCACGTTTGTGGTGGACGTATGAATTGGGGAAACCAAATTTGTACAATTTGAATATGACGATAGAAACAAATAATACTGTTTCTTTTTCAAAAACAACCACTTTTGGCATTCGTGAAGTCGAAGATTATATCACTGCAGAAGGTTATCGAGGATACAAACTAAACGGTGTTGAAATTTTAATAAAAGGAGGCGGATGGGTTGATGGAATGTTCTTAAACGACACCGAAGAAAAAGTAAAAGCACAATTGCAATATGTAAAACAAACCCACATGAACACCGTTCGTATGGAAGGTTTTTGGGGAAATAGTGAAAGAATATATGAAATGGCCGACGAAATGGGGCTCTTAATGATGGTCGGCTGGAGTTGTCAATGGGAATGGAACGCCTATCTGGACAAACCCGAGGATGATTTTATGTCTATCAAAACTCCAGAAGACATGAATTTGATTGTAAACTACACTAGAGATCACGTCAATTGGTTGCGAAACCACCCTAGTATTTTTGTTTGGGTTATGGGAAGTGACAAATTACCTCGCCCGGAATTGGAAAAAAAATACCATGTTTTATTTAATGAAATTGATTCTTCAAGACCTCTTTTAATGTCTTGCAAGGAAATGGATAGTGAGATTTCGGGTAAAACGGCTGTAAAAATGAGAGGCCCATACGAATATGTAGCACCCAACTATTGGTTTATCGACACTGAAAATGGAGGTGCTTTTGGATTTAATACCGAAACGGGACCAGGACCACAAGTCCCTTCGCTTGAAGTACTGAAAAGTATGATTCCCGAAGATAAATTATGGCCCATAAACGCAACTTGGGAGTTTCACTGTGGAAGAAATGAATTTAACACGCTTAATCGGTACGTAAAGGCTTTCAATAACAGATATGGCGAACAAAACAATGTGGAAGATTTTACTTTTAAAAGTCAAGCATCCAACTTGGAATCCATGCGCGCTATGTATGAGGCATTTGCAATCAACAGAAGCAAAACAACAGGAATCATTCAATGGATGTACAATTCGCCTTGGCCTAAATTGATTTGGCAGTTCTGGGATTATAATTTATTACCCAATGCTGCTTTTTATGGGGCAAGGTCTGGTGCACGTCCTGTAAACATTGCTTACAACTATGGTGATAATGCAGTTTATGCAAGCAATTTGAATCCGCAGACTGCCAACAATCTACAGGCAACAATTCAAATTTTTGATTTTAATGGAAAATTGATTTTCGAAAAAAACGACAAAATTGCTGTGAACGGAAATGCTTCGCATAAAATAATTGACTTGCCGAATGACCAGAATTATTCCAAAGTATATTTTTTGAAACTAAAATTAACAGACGAGAACGGAAAGGCAATTGCTGATAATTTTTATTGGCTGTCGACCAAAAAAGATGTTTTCGATTTCAAAAAATCAGATTGGATCAATACGCCATTGGTAGAACATGCTGATTTTAAAGATTTAGACAAATTACCTAAAGTTAAAATCGAAACTGAAAATAGTATTAAAAAGCAAAATGAGGAATATGAAGTCACTGTAAAACTTAGCAATCCATCAGACAAAATTGCCTTTTTGATTGAGTTGAGTATAATGGGAGAAACATCAGGAAAATCGATAGTTCCAGTTTTATGGGACGACAATTATATTTCTTTAGTTCCAAAAGAAAGCAGGACAATCAAAGTCACTTTTCCTGCCTCGGCTTTGAAAGGAGAGAAACCTGTTTTCAAATACAAAGGCTGGAATGTAGAATAAAAAAATCACTTTCAATATCAACTGAATAATGGCTTTTCATTATTCAAAAACAGAGTGGTTATGAGTCTAAAAATAAAGACGTCATAACCGAAAGGGAAAACCTATGCCAAAATCTGAACCTCTTTAAAAATCACAAACCAATGAAAAACAATAATTTAACCGTAGGACTAGTATTTCTGACCTTTTTTGTCATCTCTTTTTTGACTAATATTATGGGACCATTAATCCCCGATATTATTAACAGCTACAAATTATCTCTCGGAATGGTTGGGTTTCTTCCCTTTTCTTTTTTTGCAGCTTACGGAGTGATGTCAACATCGGCAGGAGTTTTGCTCGAAAAATACAGAGAGAAAAAAGTAATGGCTTTTTCGTTTCTAATGGCAGCATTGGGTTCTTTATTGTTTGGATTATTCCCTTATTATTCCATGGCACTGGTTTCTTTATTTTTAATAGGAATTGGAATGGCTGCTTTACAGGTTGCAATTAATCCTTTGCTCCGAGTTTCTGGTGGCGAAAAACATTTTGCTTTTAATTCTGTAATGGCACAATTGTTTTTTGGATTGGCCTCTTTTTTAAGTCCCTTGGTTTACAGTTATTTGGTTACTAATATCAAACACGACGGTACAAATTCAAATGCTTTTTTGGAAATCCTTTCAAAATTGGTTCCAGAAAACCTGAACTGGGTTTCACTCTATTGGATTTTTGCCATCACGGCACTTGCAATGGTGGTAATTATTCTACTTTTTAAATTTCCAAAATTCGAATTAGAGGAAACCGAAAAAGCAGGAACTTGGAGTGTTTACAAAGATTTGCTAAAGAACAAAACCGTGCTTTTATTCTTCTTCGGAACATTTGCTTATGTAGGCACCGAACAGGGAATTGCCAACTGGATGTCCAAATTTCTAAGTGATTATCACGGTTACGATCCTCAGACTATAGGAGCTGAAGCCGTTGCTTATTTCTGGGGACTATTGACCGCTGGATGCTTGCTGGGTTTACTGTTACTTAAATTTATGGACAGTCGGAAAGTACTCATCTTGTTTACTGTTGCTGCAATTATATGCCTGACGATTGCTCTTTTTGGTCCTGCACAAATGGCGTTGTATGCTTTTCCACTTTCTGGTTTTGCGCTATCGGTAATGTGGTCTATTGTGTTTTCTCTCGCTTTGAATTCTCTTGAAAGCAATCACGGTGCTTTTTCCGGAATTTTATGTACAGGCATTGTTGGTGGTGCGGTAATGTCTTTAATCATTGGAAAATTGGGAGACATCATTGGGTTGCGTTTTGCGATGACCCTACTCTTTATAACCCTTGGATACATCCTAAGCATTGGTTTTTGGGCAAAACCTTTAATTACAAATGCTACAATAAATTTAAAAAAAGTAAAAGAAAATTAATCATTATATAAAAATATAAAATGTTGGAAAGAAAAACTATAGGCGTTGATATGGGTGGAACAAAAATCCATGCAAGTCTAATTTCAGGTAAAGAAATAATTTCCGAATGTACTTTAGACACCCCTGCAAAAGAATCTGAAAAAGCCGTATTAGACCGATTAATTGAAGCCATTGAGCAAGTATTTCAATCGGATTGCGAAGGAATTGGAATTGGTGTTCCAAGTGTTGTTGATTCAGAAAAAGGAATTGTTTATGATGTAGTTGCCATACCCTCTTGGAAAGAAGTACACTTAAAAGAAATACTCGAAAACCATTTTAAAACACCAGTGTATGTAAATAATGATTCCAATTGTTTCGCCTTAGGAGAGAATTTTTTCGGAAAAGGAATTAATGCCTCAAATTTTATTGGTGTAACTATAGGAACAGGATTAGGAAGCGGCATCATTATAGACAATAAATTGTACCATGGAGCCAACACAGGCGCGGGTGAAATTGGCAGCATTTCTTACAAAGACGGAATTATTGAACAATATACTGCCAGTGAATTTTTTACTTCTAAAGGTTTGGACGGCGAAGAACTTTATAAAGCCGCCAAAAATGGAGATCAAAAAGCATTGGTCACTTTTGAAGAATACGGAAAAAACCTTTCTGAAGTGGTGAAAATTATTTTATATGCCTATGATCCAGAAGTAATCATTCTTGGAGGATCCATCAGCAATGCTTTTGAATTTTTTATTGAAGCGGTTTGGAAAGATTTGGAAGATTATATGTATCCCATTGCATTGAAAACTTTAAAAATAGAAAAATCAGAACTTAAGAACAGTGCTGTTTTAGGAGCTGCAGCATTGGTTTATAATTTTAAAACCGAAACTATTTTAGAATCATAAATTCTCGAATTAAAATTAAACCACCTATATATTATCTAACCTATTACTAACCAATTAAATTATCACGTATGAAAAATAGTCTACAAAAAGGCTTTTTAGTTTTTATAACTATGATTTGCACTAGTTTGATCTATTCCCAAAATATAACGGGAATAGTGACGGATTCTAACGCACCACTTCCTGGAGTTTCTATACAAATAAAAGGCAGCAATACAGAAGCTCAAACTGATTTTGACGGGAGCTTTACTATAAAAAATACAGGAGAAAATACTGTTTTGATCTTCAAATATATTGGTTTTAAAACCCAAGAAATAAATGTGAATGGCAAAAATGCTCTCAAAGTTGTAATGACAATAGAGCAAAACCAACTCAATGAAATTGTGGTTGTTGGATACGGTACTCAAAAGAAAAGTGTTGTTACTGGGGCCATTTCGAGTGTCAAAGCCAAAGATCTGGAAAAAGTACCCAATGGCCGTATTGAGCAAGCTTTACAAGGAAGGGTTTCGGGCGTTACAGTTGCTTCCAATTCAGGTTCACCTGGTTCTGCTTCTACAATTAGAATTAGAGGGATAACTACTTTTGGAGAGGGAGGAAACGATCCCCTTTGGGTAATTGACGGTGTGGTGGTTGATGCTGGCGGAATAGGATTTCTGAACCAATCTGATATAGAATCTATGGAGGTTCTTAAAGATGCAGCTTCGGCGGCGATCTATGGAACTCGTGCAGCAACAGGCGTTATTTTGGTGACAACCAAAAAAGGAAAATCAGGAAAATTTACGGTTAATTATAATGGATTTGCTGGGTTTTCGGCACCAGAAAAAACATTAAATTTATTAAACGCCAGTCAATATGGCGAAATAATGAACGAAAAATATAGCGCATCAGGATTACCTGAAAAATTTTCAAATCCTGCCACATTAGGAGCAGGGACAGATTGGCAAAAAGCTATTTTCAATACAGGTGCTTTTCGTTACTCACACGAATTAAGCATCAGTGGCGGAAATGATGTTTCCAATTTTTATACTTCTTTTGGACTATTAGATCAAGAAGGAATTGTCTCAACCGAAATTTCAAATTACAGTAAAAGGAATTTCCGTTTAAATTCTACTCACAAAATTTCAAAAGTATTTACATTGGGGCAAACTCTTGGATTTACTACTCAAAAAACAGTTGGAATTGGGGAAACAAATACGGAATATGGAGGAGTTCTTGGGTCTGCCATTCATCTTGATCCAATTACCCCAATTGTAGAAACAGATCCTATTTTGGCAAATGCACCACCATATAGTACAAATCCCGTAGTGCGTGATGCAAATGGCAATCCTTATGGTATATCCGAATATCTTTCGCAAGATTTTACCAATCCTGTTGCTTATGCCAAAACTAGATTGGGAAACAATCAGTCGTTTTATGACTTGGTAGGGAATGTTTATTTGGAAGCAACTATTTCTAAAAACATTAAAATTAGATCCACTTTTGGTGCCAAGCAATCTATTGGCGGAAGTGTAGCTTTTATACCCGTATTTTATTTGAATCCAAATGTTACCAATCCGATCAACAGTTACAACAAAAGTGAGTACAAGGATTTTGCTTGGAACATTGAAAACATTTTGACTTATTCAAACAAATTTGGGGATCATAACTTAACTGTTTTATTGGGACAAGGATCCTATTCCAGTAATAATGGAGGAGGATCTGCCGTGACGTATTCAAATTTGCCAATTAACGATTATCGTAATGCCTCTTTTAACTTTGATGTTCCAGCTTCAGACCGATATGTAACGGCTTATGATATGACGGAGCATAAATTGACTTCATTATTCTCAAGAGTTAATTACGACTACAAAGAGAAATATATTTTTACTGGAATTATCCGTCGCGATGGATCTTCTCGTTTTGGGGAAAATAATAAATTCGGTGTATTCCCTTCATTCAATTTGGGGTGGATTGCCTCCAAAGAAGATTTTTGGAAAACCAATGATATAATTAATCTGTTGAAAATTCGTGGAGGATATGGAGTTGTTGGAAATGATGCGATACCTGATTTTAGATATTTATCATTAGTTTCTGGTGGATACAATTATGCTTTTGGGAAAGATGGAATCATTCAAACAGGCTACGGAAATGGAACACTAAATAATCCTGATCTAAGATGGGAACAAACCTCTCAAGCAACTCTTGGTTTTGAAACTCGTTTTTTCAATTCTCTTAGTCTGACTATTGATTTGTACAAAAAATCTACCGAAGGAATATTACGACCAGTGAGTATTCCTGGATATGTTGGTGTTCCTGAATACCCAACTGGCAATGTTGCCAATATGGACAATAAAGGAATTGAAGTGGAGTTGGGTTACAAAAAACAATTTGGTGATTTCAATTTTTCGGCCAATGCAAATTTTGCCTATTTAAAAAATGAAATTACTCAAATTGATTCGAATACCAATTTCATACCGGGTGATGTCAAATTTCAATCGATGGATGAAGTAACAAGAACACAAGTTGGACATTCTTATAATGAATTCTATGGTTTTAAAACCGCTGGTGTTTTTCAAAATGATGCCGAAATTGCGGCTTATAAAAACAGCAAAGGAATAATTATCCAACCAGATGCAAAACCAGGTGATTACCGCTGGGCAGACACCGATGGAAATGGAACGATAGATGTTAATGACAAACAGTTCTTAGGAAGCAGTATCCCAAAATATACCTTTGGTTTAACTTTAAATTTAGACTACAAAAATTTTGACTTCATGGTCTTTACACAAGGAGCGGCTGGGAATAAAATATTTCAAGGATTGCGCAATTTGGATGCCAAAGACGCCAATTATCAAACCAGTGTTTTGGATCGTTGGACTGGCGAAGGGACTTCGAACGATTATGCTCGATTGACTTACAATGATGACAATGGGAACTTTACAAAAATGTCAAACTTTTTCTTGGAAGACGGAGCTTATTTGCGCTTAAAATTGATTCAAATAGGATACTCATTACCCACAAATGCTATTTCAATAATTGGTGCTACTAAATTACGTTTTTACGTTTCAGGAGAAAATCTAATGACTTTTACAAAATATACAGGATATGACCCAGAAATTGGAGGTGGTGTTTTTGGAATAGACAAAGGAACTTATCCGCAAGCAAGATCATTCTTGTTTGGTGCTAATTTACAATTTTAATAAAATCTAAACTTATGAAAACTATATTATCCAAATATATATTTATTACAATTGCAGTAGTTACTTTAGGTTCTTGTGATGAAGAATTTGTAACTGTAACTCCAAAAGGTGCTTTTCAAGAATCTGATTATTATACCAATGAAAAGCAAGCTACTAGTGCGCTTGTAGGTGTGTATGACATCTTACGAAAAAACACAGGTGGGTTTGAAAATATTTTAACCGTAATGAACTCAGGTTCTGATGATTTTTATGCTGGTGGCGCCAATGATTCGGATGGTTTGGGACATCAGTATTTTTCGAAACATGCATTGACACCAACCTATATTTATGCCAGTTTATGGAATGATCATTATCAAGGCATTTACAGAGCCAACAAGTTGCTTCAAAAACTCCCAAGCATTCCGATGGATAACAATCTAAAAGTCAGATATGCGGCCGAATCCAAAGCCTTACGAGCTATTTATTATTTCAATTTGGTGCGAATGTTCAAGAACATCCCTTTATTACTTGAACCATTGACACTTGACAATATGAGAACTGTTGTTCAAGCAGATCCCAAAGCGGTTTATACTCAAATCGAAAAAGATTTAGTGGAAGCCATTGCTGTTTTGCCAGTTTCTTTACCAGATGATGAATTAGGACGCATTACCAAAGTGGGTGCCCAAGCAATGCTCGGAAAAGTATATTTATATGATGGAAAAAATACAGAAGCTGCTGCTGTTTTGTCCGAAGTAAATGGAACGCCAGGAGGAACCAATCAATACGGGAATCATCTGTTGGAACATTTTGAAGATTTATGGAAATTTGAAAATGAGTATAAATTTAATGTAGAATCCTTAATTGAAGTATCACACACCAATAATTCACAAACGCAATGGGGATCGGATGCGGAGTCCTTTGGTGGAGCTGCAGAAGGAAATGTGGCCAATCAAATGATAGGTATTAGAGAATATGACAAAGGCACCACAACAGATACCGAATTGGATTTATCACCAGGTTGGGGATTTAATGTCGTGACTCAAGATTTGTATGATGCTATGCAAAACGACAACCGTTTCCATGCTACTATATTAGATCTGAAAGAACTGAAAGAAAACGGTGCAGTTACCTATGATGCCGGATACCAAGGAACAGGGTATTTTTTAAATAAATTTCTGCCTAGATCCAAAGATCGCAATCAAGGACCAGGAGAAGTCGATTTGAATTTTCAACAAAACTCATATATTATCAGATTGGCTGACACGTATCTACTAGAAGCCGAAGCTTTGGGAGGAACAGGAACAAGAGCACAAGCACTTTTGGATGCTGTAAGAGCTAGAGTAGGCATGCCTTCTATTCCCGTATCACTTTCGGCGATTAAAAATGAAAGAAGAATGGAACTTGCTGGCGAAGGACATCGTTTTTTCGATTTAGTAAGATGGGGAGATGCGGCAACCAAACTTGCAAACAGAGGATTTGACGCTGGTGTCGATGAAATTTTCCCAATTCCGTTTAATGAAATGCAAGGAACAAAAATGAAACAAAATCCAGGGTATTAAGTTCCGTTATATTTGGTTAGTTAAAAGAGAGGACAGTTTACATTGTCCTCTCTTTTTAATTTTTTATCTTTTGAAATTCAATGTTTTTAGCCGATAGAAAATCCATCATGCTAAGAACATTACTGTTTTTAATTAGTTTTTTGGATTTGGGATCAGTATCACAAAACTGTAGAAAAAGATCTATTTCTTCGAGTTTTAATTTTAAAGTTTCAAGGTAGAATTTTTGATTGCAGGTGTTTTTTGCCAATACTGCAAATTCAATTTCTGGCCCTTTTTCTTTGGGCGGTTCTTTGTCTTTTATGAACAGTCCCAAAACCATTCCAAATATTCGATTGATATCGGCACCGTTTTCTATAGCTCCATCGTAAACTCCAGTTCTTGGTTTACTTGCAGCTTTATCCAAAGTTATTTCGTCCACTTTTCCTTGTTCGTAGCCTTTACTTCCGCTCAATTTCAGGGAAGGTAATTTTGTAATCACTACTTCTTCTAACTCTTCTGGTTTTAGGTTCAAATAAACAGCCAATCCTTTTTCATCATACAGTTTTTCGTTTACAAGCAACTTTTTCAATTGATACTCTTTTGAAATAAAAACGAGTAAATCATTTGTTTTTGCAGGAATAGAAAAATTACCAAACTGATCAGTGCTTGTTTGAGCTTTAGTGTTAAAATTAATAATAGCAACTCCCTTAATAGGAAGATTTTGATTGAAAACTTTTCCTTTTAGCATTTCTTCTTTTTGAGAAAAACTAAATTGAAAGAAAAACAAGAATAATACAACAAGTAAATTTACCTTCATAAGTAAGAATTTATTGAAAGTAAATCTATTCTAATCGTCCTTAATAAAAACTTAGAATAGATGTAAATTTTTGTTAATTGTTTAATTAATTGATTCAATTAGTCAAAATATAAAAAGACCAAAAGTACTATTTTGAATAATATTCGTACATTCGATTTTACTACCCCAAACTCTGTATCAAAAATAAAATAAATGTGGATTTAATTTCATTTAGTAAAAAGCTTAAAAAAATAAAAAAACGATCCCAATGAAAGCAATAAAAAAATCATTTTTAATATTTTTTATTTCATCATATTCTTTCTCACAAAATATATTCATTAAATATATTGGTAATACTGATGATGCTATTATGTTAACTTGTCAATCTTTAGAATCATTGCAGTCACCCTTCGTATTTAACAAAAATAATAGAGATTTAAAAATAACATTAGATCGCTCAACAACACTATTATGCAATCAGGTTACTAGAAATACATTGATTTATGTGTCCCCAAATGAGACAATTGAATTTGATATAAATAAAAATGGATTAATCAGTTATTATTGCAACTCCAATAAATATCGAAAATCAGAATCAGAATTCATAAATGATTGTTATGAAAAATTCGGAAAAACTGAAAATATTTCAAATTATAATGAGCTTAAACAGATCCGTTTATTGAATGGCACATCAAAGTATTTTGATAAAGAGTATACCAAAGAGTTAGAATTACTGGAAATTTATTATAAAAAAGAGAAAGTTTCAAAAGAATTTTATCAATATTTCCAAACAATGTATTGGTGTTTAATCAAATTCAATGAATTAGAAAACAAAGTTATAAATCCAGAAACTTACTTATCAATAGAAAAAAGTTTTAATGAAGCTGATAAGTTATTGGCTATCGAAGGATATAAAGAATTGCTATGGAATTATGTTGCAAGATCCATGAAGAATCTGAATTTAAAAAATGATTTATATTCTAAAATGGACTTTGTTGCTAAAAATATTTCCAACCAAAAAATTAGAGATTATTTATTATATACCAATATTAATTACTCCTTAAATGATCGATTCGGAAAAACAGTAGTTGATGAACAAAGTATTGAACTTTTTAGAAAAAACTGCAAAAACCAAGAATACATTGATGCAATAAATCAAGATTTACTACCAAGAACAACACCTATAATTATTAATGATGTTATAAAAAAGCATGCTGGAAGATTGGTTCTGGTTGATTTTTGGGCATCGTGGTGCATACCTTGTCGAGAAGAGTTACCGAGTGAAAAAAAACTGATGCAAAAATACCCAAATGTAACTTTTCTATTTCTATCCATTGACAAAAGCAAAGCGGCTTGGCAAAAAGCAATGACTCAATACAACGATATCCTCAACAAAGAGAACAGTTTTTTACTTATAAAATCAGAAAAAGACGAGATATTAAAAGAGATAAACCTATCTACAATTCCTCGTTGTGTCTTGTTTGGAAAAGATGGAAAAATCATCAATCTTGATGCTCCACGACCTTCCAGCACCGAAATGGAGACATTGATTAAAGCAAATTTATAGCAAATAATGAAATTAAAATTAAACAGCACTCGCCACAATAAAACCGCTAGTCCAAGCATTCTGGAAATTAAAACCTCCTGTAATAGCATCAATATTCACGATTTCGCCTGCAAAATAGAGGTTTTCGTGTAGTTTGCTTTCCATAGTTTTGAAGTTAATTTCTTTTAAATCGATTCCTCCAGCAGTTACAAACTCTTCTTTAAAAGTGCTTTTGCCATTGACTTGGAACGTGCAATTAGTCAATTGTTTCACTAAATTTTGCAATTGAACTTTAGACAAATCTGCCCATTTGGTTTCCTCTGGAATATTCGAAGCCAAAACTAAACTTTCCCATAATCGGTTTGGAAAGTCAAAAGGAGATTTTTTGGAAACGGCTTTTTTGGTGTGTTCTTGTTTTACCGTTTTTAGCACTTTTTCAGCATCTTCGGCATCCATGTCATTTAGCCAATTTACAAAAATGGTAAACTGATAATTTTTATCGAATAAAGTTCGCGCTCCCCAAGCCGATAATTTCAAAATGGCTGGACCACTCATTCCCCAATGCGTGATTAACAATGGTCCTGTTGAGGTTAGCTTCGTGTCTTTGACTTTTACCGTAACTTGAGCCGCTACGCCAGGCAATTCTTTGATTCGGGAATCTTTTATGTTAAAGGTAAACAATGACGGTACAGGACTTACAATCGCGTGACCTTGCTGTTGCAGCATTTCCCAGATTTTGGGGTTACTTCCTGTGGCAAGAACTAATTTTTCTGCAATATAATTTTCGTTTTGCGTTTCCACTTTCCAAAAATTATCTTTTTTGAATATCGATTGTACACTTTGTCCAGTTAGAACTGCTATCCCCAATTTTTGAGTGGCTTTTATAAAACAATCTATAATAGTCTGCGAAGAATTAGAAACGGGAAACATTCTTCCATCTTCTTCAATTTTGAGTTCTACTCCATGCTTCTCAAACCATTCAATAGTATCTCCCGAACAAAATTGATGAAAAGGACCTCGCAATTCTTTCTCGCCACGTGGGTAAAACTTCACCAATTCGTTCGGTTCAAAACACGCATGGGTTACATTACAGCGTCCGCCTCCAGAAACGCGAACTTTTCCTAACACTTCGGCTCCTCTTTCGAGTATGGCAACTTTCATTTTTGGATTTTTCTCCACAATATTGATGGCCGTAAAAAAACCTGCAGCTCCGCCGCCGACTATTATTATGTCAAAGTTTTGATTCATGATTGTAAAAGGAAATAAATTGGAATGCAAAGGTAAGTTATTGAAGGGATAACCGCAGATTTGCAGATTATATTTTGATAAAGAACAGATTTATGTGCAATAATGGTTTGTTTCGCAAAGCTACACAGAGAAAACCCAAAGATCCACGAAGTCTTTTTGAAATTTGAAAAACAAGTATTTTCTTTGCGAATCTTAGAGACTTCTTCGCGAATCTCCGTGAAATAATTTTCTACTACCTATTTCAGTTTAATTCATTAAACCATATCCAAAAAATCGGTAATTATGCCATTTACTTTGAACGATTTCATTTTTTGAATATCATCCGTTTCATTTACTGTCCAAGGGAAAACCAGAATTCCTTTCTCTTGAATTTTAGTGGTATATTCATTGGTCAATAATTGAAAATCGGGATGCAAGGCTGCAGCTTTCATGAACCGGGCAAAAGAAATGGCTACGTCCAAATCGGTTTCGGTTAGAACTCCAATCCGAATTCCATCGTTTAAAAATCGAACTTGTTGCAACGCATTCCAATCAAAACTAGATACTAAAAAATGAGCGTGATTCCAATTTTTGACAGAAATATAATGCTCTATTATTTGAACCACTTTCTCGGCTGTATCTTGATTTTTCAATTCAATATTGACAAAACACCTTTGATTGACCAAATCCAGAACTTCCTCTAATGTTGGAATTTCATAGGTATCGTTGATTCGAAATGCCTTTAATTCTTGTAATGTCAATTGGTTCACAACACCTTTACCGTTGGTTGTTCTGTCTACAGTTTCATCGTGAATCACTATCAAATGACCGTCTACGCTTAGATGCACATCCAGTTCGATTCCGTCTGCTCCCATTTGTAGTGCTTTTTCAAAAGAAACCAAGGTATTTTCGGGTTCATATCCTTTGGCTCCGCGATGTCCTATTTTGAGTATTTTGTTCATAGTTATACAAATATAAAAAAACGCCTTCATTGTTGAAGGCGTTTCTATTCAAAAGTCAATTACTTATGCAAATTGACGCTATTTTAATGAGTCTTAAAAGGTTTTTAAATCCTGTTAGTATGAAGGCAAAAAAGCAAAATCTTTCCCTTGAGCCCCGATTGAAGTGAAAATCCTTTTGTGCCGGTGTTCGGCACAAAAGATTGTAACGGAAAGCGGGACGATATTTCCAAAGAAGCCTAATCTTTCTGCTTCAAAAATTATTTCTTTAATTCCAACAAAACGATATCAAACTCACTGTCAACGGTAACTTTACCATTCAAAACAGTTGCCATTTTGCCGGAATAGGCATCTTTTATTTTGGCTCCATCTTTGAATGCAGTACCTACAGGAATTTCTTTTTTTCCTTTGGCTAAATCCAAGCCTATTACAACGGTATCTGTGTAATTCCCTCTTGTAAAAGTTCTGGAACACACATACGGTTTTGCCGAAATGGCTACATTCACACCAGCTCCCACTGCAGGATGATTTTTTCTAAATTGACCTAATTTTTGCCAATGCAAAAGCACTTTTTGAGTCTTTGCATCGGTTTTTACAGCATCCCAATTCATAAGCGAACGCAATGTGGCATCACCTTGAGTTCCTTCAATCACCAATGAACGTGCAGATTCATCTCCGTAATACACTTGTGCAATTCCTGGAGTCAAAAGTAATTTAGTACCACTTTCGATGCTTTTTTCTCTCTTGGCATCAAAAGGACCTCCATCATCATGCGATGATAAATAATTCAAAACACTAAAACCTTTCAATTGATTATTCAACAAATCCGAATATTTTTGAAACATAAAAGCATAGTCTTTTTGAGCATCACTTTTGAATTCAAAATTGATCATTCCCGTAAAACCATTCTCGTAATAATTTACTTTTTTGTCTCCAAAATCAAATAGCTGTCCGTTGCTGATGTTGTAATTGTAGACTTCGGCAATGGTGTAAAATGGATTGTTGTCTAACACTTTGGTTGGATTGTTTTTTTTCCAATCTGCAAAAGAATAGTCGCATTGTGTTTTAAAATCTGCCCAAACACTTTCATCTGTATGTTTTACAGTATCGGCTCTATAACCGTCAATTCCGAACTCTGTGATATAATCTGTTAGCCATTTTATGATGTAATATTTTGGAGTTCTTGGGTAGCCCGTTCTTTTGAAAAATGCATCCAATGAAGCCACTTCTTTTTCATATCTTCCTTCAGCTTTCCATTTTTCGATCAAAAAAGGAGGTAAAGGTACTTCTACTTTGCTTTCCGTTTTTACATCAGGCAAATTCGCCACCAATGTACAAGCGGTTGTATTTTCGAAATTGCTGTATTGGCATTTAGGCTCTGTACGAACCCAGCCTTCTGGCCAAACCGTATCTATTTCTGTAACTGGTCCCGTATGGTTGATTACACCGTCAAGCATAATTCGGATTCCTTTGGCATGTGCTTTTTTCACCAATTCAGCCAAGTCTTTTTTGGTTCCAAAGTTTTTATCCAATGCCGTCCAATCTCTTGCCCAATAGCCGTGAAATCCATAACTCAATCCAGTTCCTTCATCAACACCATCGTGGATTTGTTCGACAACAGGCGTAAACCAAATCACATTGATTCCTAATTTGGTAAAATAACCTTCATCTACTTTTTGAGTGATCCCTTTGATGTCTCCACCTTCAAAACCTCTTAATTTTCCAGTAGTTTTGGTTCTGTTATAATTTAAATCATTCGATTTATCGCCATTAGCAAAACGATCGGTCATCAAAAAATACAAGTTGGCGCCTTCCCATACAAAAGGCGTTTTTTCTGTTTTTGTTTTTGATTCTTTTTTATCTTGAGCACTAACAAAAGTGGTTACTGCTAATAAAAATAGGGCTAATACTATATTTCTACTTTTCATTTTATAATTGTATTTTAATTTCGTTATCCAATCCTTTTTTCAATACAACTGGAATTTCAAGATTGTTTCCATTTGTTTTAAAATCTACATTTACACCGTTTACAGTCACTTTACTTGGTTTTCCTGCGATATTATGAACTAAAAAAGTAATGTTTTTATCTTCGCTTATAAAAGATTTACCTGTAACCGTATTAATTTTAACCGTAATCAATTTATTGGTTGAATTACTCGAAAAATCGAGTATTTCATAAGCTCCTTTTTCAAAATCATTTGGAGTAACACCATCGTCATTGTATAATTTTCCAGTACTTGAAGTTGCTTTTTCGTCGTAATAAAAATGCAAATCAAAATTAGCCAAAGAATATTTTGTTGTATTCTGAATCGTTTTTATCATCGGAATAAAAGCGCCACCACGCACAAAAACTGGAATATTGTCTGCCGAAACAGCTATGTTTGCTGTTGTTCCTGCCTCTTGTTTTGCTCCAGTATAAAAATCATACCAATTACTATTTTTTGGAAAATAAATCGATGTACTTGTAACGCCCGCTTTTGTAATTGGAGTCACCAGAAAATCATTCCCCCACAAATACGAATCACAAGAATTCAACAACTTTTCGTTGGTTGGTTCTTCAAAAAATAAGGGACGCATTAATGGTAAACCTTTGTTGTTGTTTTCAAATGCCAAAGTATAGTTGTATGGCAACATTTGATAGCGCAACTCGATTTGTTTTTTTACTTTAGCTTTAGTCACGATGTCTTTATAAACAGGCTCCGAAGGCACATCTTCCTGTGCATGCGGACGATAAACAGGTTGAAAAACTCCATACTGCAGCCAACGCACATACAATTCGTTATCAAAATAATCGCCTGCAAAACCCCCTAAATCGGAGTGCATATAGGCCATTCCCTGCATTCCCATTTGCAATGCAATTTCGGGTTGAGATTGTAATCCTTCCCAAGAACGGCTCACATCACCAGACCACGGAATCATTCCGTAGTTTTGAGATCCTGAATATCCAGCACGCATTAGAATAAATGGGCGTACCGTTGGAAAATCAGTTTTGTAACCATCACGAATCATTTTGGCCCAATTATGACCATAAATATTATGCACTTCATCGGCAGGTCCTTGGGCTGTAAATGTGGCGGAAGGGAATACTTCTGGTTCACCCAAATCGCCCCACCATCCACCAACTCCTTGGTTGATTAAGTTTTTGTAAATATTCCAAAACCAGGTTTTACCTTCGGGTTTAAAAACATCTACTAGTCCTGTATTTCCAAAATAAAAATCATATTTAAACGGATTTCCTGCTTGATCTGTAGCTAATACTTTTTTATCCACTGCTTCTTGCCATTTGCTTGAAGTGGTAAGTATAAAAGGCTCCGTGATCAGAATGGTTTTAACTCCTTTGCTGTTCAAATCGGTTATCATTTTCTTAGGATCAGAGAAATTGTCTTTGTCCCAATCTAGGTTACCCATTGTACCTTGAACGGTTTTTCCAAACCAATACAAATCCAGAATTATGGCATCTACAGGTATTTCGTCTTTGATGTATTTGTCAATTGTTTTGGCGACTTCGTCTTGAGAATGGTATCCAAATCGACTGGAGAAATTTCCCAAAGCCCAACGAGGAACAAGCGGTTGTTTACCAGTCAATGAAGTATAATTCGAAGTCAAATCAGCCCAAGAATTACCAGCAATTACTTGATATGTTTTTCTTCCTGAAATGGTTTCATAAACCAATGTATTATCTTTTTTACTGTCCAAATCCAACCAACCAATGGCTCCGTTATCAAAATGAACGGCATAAATTTTGGAAGATAGTACTAACGGAATCGAGAAATTCATTTTTTTCGAATGCGTTCCATATCCATAATCGGCTTGGTTGTATAGTTCCAAACGGTTTCCACGACGATTCATTCCCAAGGCTCGTGCTCCAGCTCCATATAAGGCTTCGGAAGCATCCAAATTAAACTCTAATGTTTCTTTTGGCTGTTCTTTGCTAATGGTAGCTTTCTCCCGTTGCACATATCCGTTTTTCTCCGAAATTAATTCCTTGTTTTTATACAAATACGAAATTTGAAAAGGACTTTTTACAATAGAAACCGAAATCCCATTAGTGGAAAATACTAATTCGTTTTGAGTTTGCTTTATTTTAAAAGCTACTTTTTCAGGAGTTAAAATAACTGCATGCGAATTGGAAATTAAGTTTTCTCCAGTTGGCAAAAAAGTGGTTTCAATTATTTTATCCGAATAAGGTTTGATATAATAAACTCCATCGGAAGTTTTAATTTCCAAGGTGTTTTTGACTACTTTATAACTTTCGAATTTTCTGTTTGCATTTTGTGCAAATGAAATACTTGAAATTAAAAGAAATAGAATTATTTTTTTCATGACTGTTTTTTTTTTGAACCATTAAGACATTAAGATTATTAAGCTTTGCTTGTAATTTGATGACTAATCATGGTAAATTTTTTTAAACCTATTTTATTTTTTGGACCATTAAGGCATTAAGTTTATTAAGCTTTGTTTATAATTTGATACATAAAAGGGCAAAGTTTTTCTTAATTAAACTTAATGACTTAAAGGTTTATTCAATTATTTTGAAATTCAATAGCTGATTTTTAATCTAGCCTGGCGAAAAATTCGTTAACAAACGGTTTTAATGATTTAGAAATATTTAAAGTGTAAAAATTGATTAATAAACCTTGAGGAATCTCTAATAACTTCATATAAGTTAGTAATTGCGCCTCGTGAATTGGTAAAATTGCTTCAACTGCTTTCAACTCTACAATTATTGTGTCATTTACCATCAAGTCTAGTCTTAAATCTGCATCAATTTCTAAATCATAATATTGAATAGGAACAGATAATTGCTGTCTTACTGAATAACCATTAGTTTCTAACTCATATTTCAAGCATTTTTCATAAACACTTTCCAATAATCCTGGTCCTAGTTCTTTATGCACTTTTATTGCATACCCAGTAATTTCATAAGACAATTGAGTCACTTCTTTTTTGGTCATTTTATTTTTATTAAATCATTAAAAATTAAGTTTATCAATTTACAATTTTTCTTAATAAACTTAATTCCTTAATGGTTTAAATTTTTTATTTTTTCACTTCAATTCCAAAAGTAGAACCGATTTTCCTTCGATAGTAATGTCATTTTTCAAATCAATAGTTTTCCCAGAAAGCACGTCGTTTCCTGTTTTATAATTTAAAATACTTTCTTGAAAACGATTCGTTGGAAAAGTTTTAGAATCTTTATTATTATTGATGACCACCATAACCGATTTGGAGTCTGTATATCTGAAATACACATACACGTTGTTTTCTGGTATATAATGTTTCATTTTTCCAAAATGTACCACATCATTTGATTTTCTCCAAGTAAATAATTGAGATGAAAAATCAAAATACTTCTGTTGTTCGGGAGTTCTTCCTGCTTTAGCGAAAGCATTATTCTTATCACCTTCCCAACCGCCTGGAAAATCTTGTCGGATAGCAGCATCCCCCTCTTTATCTTTGTTACCAGCCATTCCAATCTCTGAACCATAATAGATTTGAGGAATTCCTCGAACTGTTGCCAACAAAGTCATGGCCATTTTATATTTTGAAAAATCATTTTTATAAATCTCATTGAAACGATTTGTATCATGATTCTCCACAAAAGTCATAATGCTATTGATATTTGGATATAAAAAATCGTTGGTGAAATTTTCGTAAACATTAATCATACCCTCATTCCACTTACCATTGTCTTCATTGAATACTTTTCCTAAAGTCTCTGTTAATGTAAAGTCCATAACAGATGGCAAATACGAATTATAATTTTCGATAGCAGCAATTTTACTATCTTTTTGCCAATACGCCATTTGGGCTTGGGCATGCATCCAAACTTCACCAACGATATTAAAATTAGGATATTCATCAGTAATTGCTTTGGTCCATTCGGCTATACCTTTTTTGTCGCAATACGAATAAGTATCTACACGAAAACCGTCCAAATTAGCATATTCAATCCACCAAATTGCGTTTTGTTTCAAATAAGTATTCACCAATGGATTCGATTGATTCAGATCGGGCATCGATTTTACAAACCATCCATCCATACACATTTTAGCATCAATTTGAGACGCATTGTTATCAAACTGAGTGGTCATTCTGTAATTTGTTTGCGCATAACCTGGGAATTGATGTATCCATTCATAGGTAGGTAAATCATTCATCATCCAATGTTCAGCTCCCCAATGATTGGTTACATAATCCATGATAAGTTTCATGTCGCGTTTGTGCAATTCGGCCGAAAGTTGTACATACTCATCATTGGTTCCAAATCGTGGATCTATTTTATAAACATCCGATTGACCATAAGTATGATAAGAATAGGCTTTATCATTATCTTCACAAAGTGGTGTAGGCCAAAGTGCTGTTGCTCCTAATTC
The DNA here is from genome assembly GCF_026810365.1 of Flavobacterium praedii. Lineage (NCBI taxonomy): Bacteria > Pseudomonadati > Bacteroidota > Flavobacteriia > Flavobacteriales > Flavobacteriaceae > Flavobacterium > Flavobacterium praedii. The sequence continues at coordinate 3,644,898 of NZ_CP113948.1, read as the reverse complement.
TTTAATATAATCCAAATGCTGAATCATCCCCGCAATATCGCCTCCATGTCTGCCCCCTGGAAGTGCTCTATTCCCTTTTTCATAAACTGATTTATCACTGTCGTTTTTAGGGTTACCATTGGCAAAACGATCTGACATTACAAGGTAAATCAAATCGGATGCATCATAACTCTTTCTGTCTGCAGAATTTACTCTTCTTTGTTTTAAACTATATTTTTTTGTGAATACAACCTTTTTATCTTTCGAAAATGAAAAAACAAAATCTTGTGCCGTAACATCTTTTGTGTCAATAGTAACGAAAAGGTAATTTGGATTTTCCGTTTTTTTAACTTCTTTTATAACAATACCATTTGATACGGATACTTCATTTTCAGAAATATTTTTTCCATAAAACATAATTTGTAACTCTGGATTCTTCATTCCTGCATACCAAAATGGAGGTTCTATTCTGTTAATTTGAGAAAAAACAGAAGTAGAAATGAAAAATAATAAAAAAAGAAACTTTTTCATTTTGTCTTAAATTTAAAAACCCTTTCGAAGTAAAACTAAGAAAGGGTTTATTATTAGATTTAATACTAGTTGTTTGGTTGAACTAAAACTGGAACCCCGTTTACATAAACAGTGAGCTCTTTTGATCCCTCTAAGGATAGTTTTGTTTCATTGTGATCTACCGCAATTTTTAAGATCTGGTTTCTAAAGTTGATTTTAAACGAATAACCTCCCCATTCTTTAGGGATTTTTGGTGAAAAATGAAGTGCATCATTTTTTACTCTCATTCCTCCAAATCCTTCAACGATACTCATCCAAGTTCCTGCCATAGAAGTAATATGACACCCTTCTTCTACTTCTTTATTATAATCATCCAAATCCAAACGTGATGTTCTTAAATAAAAAGCATAAGCCATATCCATTTTGTCTAACAATGCCGCTTGAATAGAGTGAACACAGGGAGAAAGAGAACTTTCGTGTACTGTGAATGACTCGTAGAAGTCGAAATTTCGCTCCAATTCTTCTTTAGAAAAATGTTCTTCAAAGAAGTAAAAACATTGCAAAACGTCAGCTTGTTTGATATATGGAGAACGTAAAACACGATCCCAAGACCATTTTTGATTGATTGGTCTTTGTGAACGGTCCAAATCTTTTACTGGAACTAAATCTTTGTCTAAGAAACCATCTTGTTGCAAATAAATACCCATTTCTTCAGATCTTGGAAAATACATATTTCCAGCAACTTTATTCCATTCCTTCAATTCTGTATCAGAAAGTTTTACTTTTTCCATAATACGTTTATGGTCTGAAGGATATTCTAAAGAAACTTTTTGAATTTGCTCATATGCATAATCAATACACCATTTTGCAATATAATTGGTATAGAAATTATTATTAATGTTATTTTCATATTCATTTGGACCTGTTACACCCAAAATCATATATTGATTTTTGTTTTTAGAAAAAGAAGCTCTTTGATGCCAAAAACGAGCAATTCCGATTAAAACTTCTAATCCTTTTTCTGGAATATAACTGTAATCACCAGTAAAACGATAATAATTATAAATAGCAAATGCTATTGCTCCATTTCTATGAATTTCCTCATGTGTGATTTCCCATTCGTTATGGCATTCTTCACCATTCATCGTTACCATTGGATACAAGGCTGCACCATCTTTGAAACCTAAATTTTGCTCGGCATTTTCAATGGCTTTATCCAATTGATTGTAACGGTAGGTCAATAAATTACGGGCCACTTGTTGGTCTTTTGTTGCCATATAAAATGGTATACAATATGCTTCAGTGTCCCAATATGTTGATCCACCATATTTCTCTCCAGTGAAACCTTTTGGTCCAATATTCAAACGTGAATCTTTACCTAAATAAGTTTGATTCAATTGAAAAATATTAAATCGGATTCCCTGTTGTGCTTTAACATCACCATCAATGGTAATATCTGACATTTCCCAAATTTTTGACCAAGCATCAATTTGATCTTGCAATAACTGATCATATCCTTTAGCTAAAGCTGCCTGTACAACATTCTCTGCTGCGGAAATCGTATCTGAATGATTTAAAGAAACGGTATAGCCTCCAATTTTTTGGATAGCTGATTTTTCTCCTTTAGCAACAATAACATCATAATAAAATAAAATCTTATCGGAAATTGTATCAACAGAAGTTGGTGATAGATTTTGTTTTTCCCCTTTAGCAAAAATTGTGTTTTGCATAAAAGTAGTAACTTTAAAATGTGTTTTAAAAGTTTGTGCCGTTACATAAGCTTCATTTCCAGACTTTTTCACATCCAAAGGTTCCCAAAATTTTTCTTCCCAGTTGGCATCTTCATTTGTTACCCCTGCATCAATGTAAGGCTTGTATATAATTTTAGCATCTTTATTTAAAGGTGTAATTTCATAATTAATAACTCCTACTTCATCTAAGTTCAAAGATAAAAAACGACGAATATCAACAGCTATTTCAGTTCCATTTTTTAAAGTAGCTTGAAAAGAACGATGGTACCACCCCTCTTTCATATTCAATTCACGACGAAAATCTTTAACTTCAGTACACGTATTTAGATCAAAATCCTCTCCGTTTATTTCGATATTGATACCTATCCAATTTGGAGCATTTAATACTTTGGCGAAATATTTTGGGTATCCATTTTTCCACCATCCTACTTTAGTTTTGTCAGGATAATAAATTCCTGCGATGTAACTACCTTGAAACGTTTCACCTGTATAATTTTCTTCAAAATTTGCTCTTTGTCCCATAGCTCCATTACCAATGCTAAAAAGACTTTCTGATGATTTTACACTCTCTCTATCAAATCCTTCTTCAATGATAGACCAATTGTCTGGTTTAATATAATCTTGATTCATTTTTATTTTCAATTTAAGGGGTAGGGTTTGAAGTCTAAGAATAAAACACCTATTTGCTTCATTCCTCTTTTAACCTTATCTTTTTGTTTTAATTGTTTATTAATAATTCCAAAAAAGTGGAACTTATTTGCGTAAAATCTTTAAAAATATATTCTGCTTCATGAAGCGTTTCTTCTTCCCCAATACCGATGCTTAACATTTTTGCAATATTGGCAGCTTGTATACCTGCAACAGAATCCTCAAAAACAATTGCATCTTCATTAGCTACATTCAATAATCGTGCTGCTTGAAGAAAAACTTCTGGATCTGGTTTTGCATTGGCAACATCATTACCGTCAACAATAACATCAAAATAAGACAAGGTACCTGTTTTTTCAAGGATTGGCTTAGCATTTTTACTTGCAGAACCCAATGCAATTGGCTGATTATTAGCTTTTAAAAACTTTAAAACTTTCATTACTCCTGGCAAAATCTCAGTCTCATTCATATCCACGAGATACGAAAGATAATCTTCATTTTTCTGAACTAACCATTTGTTTTTATCTTCTTGTGACGCTTTGACATTTCCTAATTCTAAAATTATGTCTAAAGAACGAACTCGACTCACTCCTTTTAACAATTCATTATGTTCTAAAGTGAAGTCAATTCCTAGTCCATTGGCTATTTTTTTCCATGCTAAAAAATGGTATTTGGCAGTGTCTACAATCACACCATCCAAATCAAAAATAAATCCTTTTTTCTTTTCCATTATACTCTTCTTATTAATTCGTTTTTACTTTTTCTTTTACAAAAAATACTGCTGTACCGGCAATTAACATTGATGCTCCTGCAATTACGATTATCGCCATTGGATTACCTCCAAAAAGAGCTATCAAAGTACTACCTAAAACTCCAGCAGCTATTTGAGGTATTGTGATTGTTGCATTAAAAAGCCCCATATATACACCCATTTTATCTGCCGGTAAAGATCCTGATAACATTGCATAAGGCATCGCCAAAATTGCAGCCCATGCAAGACCTACTCCAGATATAGAAAGTAACAAAATATTTTTATCTTCAACAAAAAACATAGAAATCAATCCTATACCTCCTAATACTAGTGAAAAACTATATGTTTTTTTCCTTCCAATAGATTTTGCAATTGAAGGGATAAATAATGAAAATAAAGCCGCCACTCCACTATAGAAAGCAAACATTACACCAGTCCAATCTCCAGCTTCATTAAAACCAATTGACTTTGCATCTAATGCCTCTCCATGTCCCCAAACTTGATCAGCAATAGCTCTTGTTGTGTAAACCCACATTAAAAACAATGCAAACCATGAGAAAAATTGAACAATTCCTAGTTGCCAAAAGATTTTTGGAGCATTTCCTATTAATTTAAAAATACTTGTCTTTTCCTTATTTTCAGGGGCATTTAGGTCAATTTTATTATACTCAGCATGCTCCTTTGGCGCATATTCTTTGGTTCTAAAAACGGTCCAAAGTACAGTTGCCAATAATATTCCTCCCCCAATATAAAAAGACCAAATAACAGATTCGGCTACTTTCTCTCCAGCTGCAGGAACATTTGACATCCCTATTTTAACAAGAATCCAAGGCAATAATGATCCAAAAACAGCACCAAAATTAATCAACGCACTTTGAAGAGAATAGCCTAAATTCCGCTGTTCATCATTTACCATATCCCCTACTAATGCTCTAAAAGGTTGCATAGTTACATTGAAGGAAGTGTCCATTAATAACAACATTACTGCACCAAAAACCAAGGGCGGTAATAAAAAGGTAAAATATTCTGCATTAGGCATAAAAAACATTGCTAAAGCAGATACTATTGCTCCAAAAAATATAAACGGAATACGTCTCCCTAATTTTGTCCATGTTTTATCACTTGATAGACCAATAATTGGTTGAACTACTAACCCTGCTAAAGGGGCTGCTAACCAAAAATAGCCTATACTATGCACATCAGCGCCTAATGCTTCTAAAATTCTACTTGTATTCCCATTTTGTAAAGAATAACCAATCTGAACTCCTAAGAACCCAAAACTTAAATTCCATATTTGCCAAAAACTTAATTTCGGTTTTTCCATAATTAAAAATTTACTTATTTATATAGGCAAACACAATGTCTACCTTATAGTTATTGATTTTGTAACATCACTATTTCACAAAATTTGAATTTCAAATCCTATAATTCATTCACATAACTTATTTTCGTGTTCAAAAAACACGCTTATTTTTAGATATAGCATTCAATAACTTAAATATGAATTTATTGAAAATTCATTTTTAAGCACTAAATTAATTCTACAATAGTGTGTTCTGATTGAAATTAAGGAATAAAATTGAAGAAACTCAACCTATTTTCAAGGTGATAATCTTTAAAACCAATACTATACCATTTTTAAAAATTCATTAAATCATTAAACTATTTATGATTTTCTTTTAAGATTTTTACCGTAGAGATTAAAAAATATTCTACAAAATCTTCGCTTTAAAAAAACTCATCTTATTTTTCGAAGTAAAAGAGAAGCTATAAACGTGGAGTAAATGTATAAAATTCTTTTCAGATTTAATTGAATTAAATTCAAAAAAAATCATTTTTCGCAACTACAAGGTTATAGTATTGAATAAAATACGAGTTTTAATTGCAATTAATTTCGGAATTGACAATACAGCATAAAAAAATCGAATGAATATTATTCCATTCGATTTTCATTTTTAAAAAAACTAAAAAAAATTTTAAGTTAATATCTGTTAAACTTTCTGATTTACAAAAAAAGCCTTTCCCATAGACCTAAATCTAATATTAGAAATTATATTTATCTAAATAGATTTCACAACCTTTCAATTAATTTTAAATCACTGACAAAAAATACCTAAGAATCCTTTAAAACAATCCAAGAACTATATTTCTATAAAAAGTTCCGCTTTACTTATATGTCTAATAAAAATAGGCTTTAAACTTTAATCTGTAGACTCTCTTTCTACCAAATATGTTTCAATTACTTCTGTTATGTAATTCACTTCTTCAGAATCGTCATCTGCTTCCAATCTGTCTATTATTATTTTGGCAGCTCTATTACCCATTTTAAGTCCACTTTGACTAACAGTTGTTATTGTTGGAGTAGAATATTTTGATATCATACCATCGGTAAATGCTATTACTGCTAGGTCTGTTGGTACATTCAATCCAATTTTATTTGCCGTTTTGATACAGGTTACTGCAAAAATCTCATTTACAGCAAAAACAGCATCAATGGCTTCATCCTCTAATAATTTACCAATAATAATTTCACAAGTATCTATGTCTTCAATTTTAATAATCAAATGCTCATCAAAAGGGATATTATTATCCAACAATGCTTTGATGTACCCGTCCGTTCTTAATTTACCAACACTTACATAATCCACAGTAGTAACCAAGGCAATTTTACGTCTACCTTTGTCTATTAATGATTGAACCGCTTCATAAGCAGCTTGTTTATCATCAATAATCACTTTATCACATAAAACTTCATTAGTAATACGGTCAAACATTACTACGGGCATTCCTTGACTTATGACCTCAGTGATATGATGAAAATCTCCTTTATATTGTGTTTCTTTAGACAAAGACATAATAAAACCATCTATACTTCCATTGGCCAAAAGTTCCATGTTTAAAACTTCTTTATCAAATGAATCGTCAGACAAACATATTACGACACTATACCCTTTTTCATTGGCAACTTGTTCAATACCATTAATTACTGTAGAGAAAAAATGATGAACAATTTCCGGAATGATAATCCCTATTGTTTTGGTTTTCCGATTCTTAAGGCTTAGTGCTATATTATTTGGCTTATAATGATAAAATTTAGCAAAAGCTTGAACTTTCAACCTTGTTTCTTCACCGATTTCGGGGCTATTCCTTAGAGATTTAGAAACTGTGGAAATAGAAACATCTAGTTCTTTAGCGATTTGCTTAAGTGTAATTTTCTTCTTCATAGGGGGTTTACTTAATACTATCTATTCAATTCTTAATAAAGATAACATAATTTTTTATTTATTGTAAATATTCGCATAAAAAAAAATATAAAAAGCAAAGTTTTCAACACTATCACGTTTTCGTAACCGTGTTTGATTTTTGTCATGTCGAGCGTGTTAATTAATTCTTAATTTTGAAATTCGAAGTAAAAAAACTTAAACAAAACTTAACCAAAAAAACAATTAATTTAAACAAAAAGTATGAAAACAATTTATAGAAAGTTGTTATTTTTATTACTCCTACTTCCGTTTTGCGCAATAGCCCAGAACAAAGTTGAAGGAACGGTGGTTGATAATGCGTCAGGCCAACCCATTCCGGGAGTAAATGTAAGAATAGAAGGAAGTGCATCAGGTACTTCAACAGGTTTTGACGGTAAATTTCAATTATCCAATGTTAAGCCATCGGATGTACTTAACATCTCCTATATGGGTTATTCCAATAGGACAGTTATAGTTGGAAACCAAACCTCCTTAATTATTAAACTTCAAGAAGATTCTAATCAATTGAAAGAAGTTGTAGTACAAGTGGGATACGGTTCTGTTAAGAAAAAAGATGCTACTGGAGCTGTAACGGTCTTATCTACTAAAGATTTCAACAAAGGACCAATTGCATCAGCTGATCAATTATTAGTAGGTAGAGCCCCAGGAGTAAGAATTACTTCTGATGGTGGTCAACCAGATTCTAACCCTAATATTAGAATTCGAGGTGGCGCCTCATTATCAGGCAGTAATAGTCCTTTAATAATAGTAGATGGTGTACCATTGGATAATGTAAATCCTGCAGGAGTTGCCAATCCATTAACTTTAATAAATCCAAATGATATCGATTCCTTTACAATTTTAAAGGATGCATCAGCAACAGCTATCTATGGTTCTAGAGCATCAAATGGTGTTATAATTATTACAACTAAAAAAGGGTCTTCTGGAAAACCTCAATTTAATTTTTCATCTAACATTTCTGTTGGTACGGTTAATAATCCAGTTGACATGTTAAGCGGTAAAGAATTTGCTTCTTTTATTCAGAAATACCACCCAGGATACACAAATCTTTTAGGTGTAAGTGATGGTTCTGGAAAAGTAGATGATTTAACTACACCTCAAATTGAAGGTAGAATTCTATCAGACACTAACTGGCAAGATTTAATTTACAGAGAATCATTCTCAACTGACAACTCATTTAGTGCCAGAGCTAACTTATTTGGAAAAGTTCCTTTTAGAGCTTCAGTTGGATACACAAAAAGTGAGGGTGTTGTAAGAACTAATGATTTAGACAGATATACAGCTTCTGTTAAATTTACACCAGTATTACTTGATAATCATTTGAAAATTGACATTAATGCTAAAGGAATTTCTTCTAAGAAAAATGCAATTGACGAGGGTGGTGTAATTGGTGGAGCATTAGGAATGGATCCTACTAAACCAGTTTATGACAACTCATCAAAAAATATATTTGGCGGTTATTATCAATCTTTAAATGCGAATAATTCTATAAATGGTCAATACAATCCATTAGCTCTTTTGAATCAAAGAACTCGTCCAGAAGAAGTACAAAAAGTTTTAGCAAATATTCAATTGGATTATAAAATGCCTTTTTTAGAAGAGTTAAGAGCTGTAACAAATTTTGGTATAGAATCTTCAAAGTCTAAAATTGAAGAGTTTTACTCTAATAATTCATTATCAACTTATCAGTTAAACAACTCTGCAGGAACAAATCCTCCTACATATGTATTCAACCCAGGTAAAAATTATGGTGAGAACCAAACAATAAACAATCAAACTTTTGATGCTTATTTACAGTATACCAAAGACTTGACTGGCTTTGTAACTAAATTTGATGCTCAAGCAGGATATAACTATCAAAACTTTAAAGTTGACGGTAATAAAGAGATTTATAGATACAATACTGACACTGGTTTAAGAGAAGAAACTCCAAACCCATCAAATGGTAATAACAGATACTACAACGAAAGAAACTTACAATCATTTTTTGGAAGAGCAAATGTTGATTTATTAAATAAATATCTATTTACATTTACTTTAAGAGCAGATGGTTCTTCACTATTTGAAGAAAGTAAAAGATGGGGTTATTTTCCTGCTGTAGGTTTTGCTTGGAAAATGAAAGATGAATCTTTCTTAAAAGAGTCAAGCACATTTAACGATTTAAAACTAAGATTAGGATATGGTATTACTGGACAACAAGACATTTCTGGTGTATCTAATTCGTATCCATACATTCCTCTTTTTGCACCAACAAGTGCTTCAAGTACCTATATTCCGGGTGTAAACGGCTATTATGCATTACCTTATAATCCAGATTTAACATGGGAACAAACAGCTACTTACAACGTAGGTATAGATTTTAGTTTATTTACAAATGGAATTGTAACAGGTAGTTTTGATGCTTATAAACGTTTTACAACAGATTTACTATCTATGGTATCTGCTGCTCCTGGTCAAGCTTTAACTAATGAATTTGTTTCAAATGTAGGTAAAATGGAAAACAAAGGTATGGAAGCTAGTTTAAATGTTAAAGTTATTAATAGTCAAGATTTCAATTTATCTGTTAATGGTAATATGGCTTTTAACCTTGGTAAAATTACAGACTTAAACAATAGAACTACAAATGTTGATAATAATTCTGGTATCCCAGTAGGAACAGGACAAAAAATCGCATACAATACTGTGGGTGAGCAACCTTATTCTGCTTGGGTTTTTGAACAAATTTACGATTCAAATTTAAAACCTATTGAAAATGCTTTTGTTGATAAAAACGGAGATGGTCAAATTACAGACTTAGATCGTCATTATGTAGCATTGAGACCAAATTGGACATATGGTTTTGGTCTAACGGCTTCCTATAAACAATTTGATCTATCTACTACATTCAATGGTCAAATAGGCGGTAAAGTTTACAATGCTAGAAAATTACAATCTGGTTTTATTGACCATTCTTTACCTGTAAATTCAAATGCATTAACAAATATGTTAGATACAGAATATGTATTTACAACTATTAATGGTAACGTTCCTTTCTCAGATTATTACTTAGAAGATGCGAGTTTCCTACGTTGTCAAAATGTAACAATTGGTTTTAAAATGGATAATGCTATAAAAGGTGCTTCTTTAAGATTATATACATCTGTAAATAACTTATTTCTTGTATCTGATTATACTGGAACCGATCCAGAAAATTTCAATGCAATTGACAATAATTTCTATCCTAGACCAAGAGTATTTAGTTTCGGTATGAATCTAGATTTTTAATACAAAAAAAAAGAAAAATGAACAAATTTAAAATTATAGGAGCAGCCGTTATGCTTGTCTTTTTCGCTTCATGCGTTGATGATTTGAATACTGAGCCAAAAGTAGAACTAACATTAGATAAATTGTTAGCAAAAGACCCGCAAGCTGTTGAGGGGATGGTTTCTAAAATTTATGGAACATTTGCACTTTCAGGGCCTGATGGGCCAGGTTCTACAGATGTTGTGACCAAAGATGCTGGTGAAGCAGCATTTTTAAGAGGAATCATTAATCTTGAAGATTTTTCTGCAGATGCAGTAAAAAACCGTTGGGGAGATGATGGTTTGGATCAACTTACTACAACAAGTGGATGGAATCCAAATAACAAATTCTTTAGATACTTATTTGACAGAGCTTATTACACAATTCCACAAAGTAATAATTTGATAAAAATCTTAAAAGAAACTAAGACTGCAATTCCAGATAAAGAAAATCATATTGCTGAATTACGTTTTCTAAGATGTTTAGCTTATTATTATGTGATTGATTGCTTTGGAAAAGGTCCTCTAGTAACTGAGGCTGATATCAATTCAACAACACCTAAAAAAGAATCAACAAGAAAAGAATTATTTGATTTTGTTGAAAAAGATTTGTTGGAAGCAGAACAAACTATCACGTCTACAAAATCGTATGGTAAAGCAAATAAAGCAGCAGTTCAAATGTTACTTGCAAAACTATATCTTAATGCGGAAGTTTATACTGGAACTGCAAGATATAATGATGCCCTTACTTATGTAAATAAAGTACTAGCAGATAGCCAATATTCATTAGCGCCGAATTATGTAAGCATATTTTCAGGAGATAACAATACTAGTCCTGAAATTATTTATACATTAATTGCTGATGCTGTAGTTAGTCAAAGTTATGGTAATACTACTTATATTGTAAACGGAAGTTTAAGTAACGATACAGTAGATCCAAACTTATTTGGAGCAAAAGATGGATGGGGAGGTCATAGAGCTACTAAAGCATGGTATGGTTTATTTAATGGTGGTGATTTATTGGGCTCAAATGATGTAAGATCAAAATTATTCTGGACTACAGGTCATTCTTATGAAATGAATAATTATAAAACATGGACAGATGGATATCCAAGTGTTAAATTTAGAAATTCAAACTTTAGCGGAACTTCTATTTCTACAAGCTTCTCGGGTACAGATTTCCCTTTATTTAGATTGGCTGATGCTTATTTAATGTATGCAGAATGTGTATTAAGAGGTGCAACTGCTGGAAATGCTTCACAAGCATTAACTTATGTTAATGCAATAATCACTAGGTCTAAAGGAGATGCAATAACTGCTTCACAATTAAACTTGAATTTTTTAATCGACGAAAGAGCAAGAGAATTGAATTTTGAAGGACAAAGAAGAACGGATTTGATTCGTTTTGGTAAATTCACAGGCGGTTCATATTTATGGCCATGGAAAGGTGGTACTAAAGGAGGTACTTCTATTCCTGATACCTATAAATTATATCCAATTCCTACATCTGCTTTACAAGCAAATTCAAACTTAACTCAAAACCCAGGTTTTTAATTTAACACTAAAGAACAATGAAAAATATATTTAAATTAAGCGCAATAGCGATGCTTTTAATGTCAGCCGTATCATGTGTACCAACTTCTGACAACGAATTAACAGTAATTTCACCATCTGAAACTCCTAAATTACTTGCTCCAGCTGATGGTGCAGTTTTTATACTAGACAAGCTAAAAGCAGCTGATATGGCTACTACTCTTGTTTGGGATTATACTAAATACGACGGTACTCAGACAGTTATTAACTACGAAGTAGAAATGGCTAAAGCTGGAACTGACTTCAAAGCAATTAATGTTATTACAAAAACTACAGATCGTTTAGTAGCACTTACAGTTGCTCAATTGAATGATGCTGCTCTAAATACTGGTTTAGCTCCTTTTTCAGCTTCAGATGCTGAAATTAGAATTAAATCTTACGTTGGAGTAAGTGGCGTACCTCAATACTCTAATGTAGTTAAATTGAAAATCACTCCTTACCCAGCTTGGGATAACTGGGGAATTATTGGTAGCGCAACTCCTAATGGATGGGGTGATCCTGATACAAATTTAACTTACGATTTAGCTACCAAAAAATACACTTTTGACGGTGCATTAAAAGCTGGTGAGTATAAATTTAGACTAGACGACGCTTGGACTGTAAACCGCGGTGACACAGGTGCTGACTTTTCAATGGAACAAAATGGTGACAATATGAAAATCGCTGCTGATGGAAATTATTTAATTACAGTAGATTTTAAAGCAAATATATATAGTATTGTTAAAAAATAATTTTAAAATTATTTCCAAAAAAGGGCTGTCTTAACTGACAGCCCTTTTTTAATTTAAAAAAATAAACTATTCGGAAAAATACTTAAAAAAAATAAAGTTTTAAACACTACAACGATATCGTAAAATGTTTGTAATCAAACATTCTTATTTAATATTAGATAAAACTTAACTTTAAAGAATACAATACAGCGTCATTTAAAACTTTCTAATTGTCATTTTATTCTATTAATAACAAATTCTAACGTTTAAAATCTTAAGGTAAATTAGTTTAAATTAAATGATTTAGGAAATTACACATTTTCAAAAAAATTCTACGACTATGAAAAAACTTATACTTTTAATACCATTTTTTATTTCTTTGTTGTGCACAGCTCAACAACAAACAGCGACTTATTCTATAAGTCCGGCTTCGTTTGAAGAAACAACATCTATTACTATTACCATTAATGGGAGCAGTATAAATGAAAGTACTTGGGGTGTATCAGGTAATGCACTTTATTTATGGGCATGGGCTTTTGACTTAGATGATACTACCCAAAAAGGAACACCTCTAAATGGATCTTGGAATACTTCAGATGAAGCCAGTAGATTTACTTATAACTCTGGAAACGATACTTATACAAAAACATTTGTACCAAGTACCTATTATAATACAACAAATATTGGAAAAATTGGATTTCTAATTAAAGCCAAAGATGGAACTGGTGATAAAAAATCACAAGATATTCTTGCTGAAGTTGGAGCTTTTCAAGTAAACCTAACTTCTCCAGCTGAAAACAGTGCAACCATTTTAACTTCTGGGAGTAATCTTTCTATTGCTGCTACAAATACAAATGGAGTTGCTAGTTACAATTTAAAATCAAATGGAATTAGCATCAATACTAATCCTAGTACTTCTACTTATTCGTTTTCTCATACAAATATCACAGACAATCAAAACTACGAATTAGAGGTAACTCAAGGGACAACAATTATTACTAAAAAATTTACTGTCGTTATAAATCCAAATACAATTTCTGAAACAATTCCAGCTGGCTTAGTTGATGGAATCAATTACAATCCAACAGATGCAACTAAAGCAACATTAGTACTTGATGCACCACTTAAAGATTTTGTATATGTAGCAGGGAGTTTCAATAACTGGCAACCTGGAAATTCATACGCAATGAAAAAAGATGCTACTCCTGGTTCCACCAAATTTTGGTTGGAATTGACAGGATTAACATCAGGAAAAAGTGAAAGCTTTTTATATTGGGTAGGTGAAACTACACCAATTGCTAACTCACCTGCATTGGTCAAAACAGCTGATCCTTATTCTACATTGGTGTTATCACCTTTGGATGATCAATATATTCCGTCTACCACTTATCCTAATATGCCAGTATATCCTGCTGGACAAGACAAAGAAGTTACGGTATTACAAACAGGACAGACTCCTTATGCGTGGAGTACATCAACTACAAACTTTGTAAAACCAGAAAAAGACAAATTAGTAGTATATGAAGTATTAGTTCGTGATTTTGATGCCAATAAAAATTATCAAAACTTAATTGATCGTATTGATTATTTTAAAAATTTAAAGATCAATGCCATTGAGTTAATGCCTGTAATGGAATTTGAAGGCAACGAAAGTTGGGGTTACAATACTTCATTTCACATGGCATTGGATAAATTTTACGGGCCATCTACAAAATTAAAAGAGTTGATTGACTTATGTCATCAAAATGGTATTGCAGTAATTCTAGATGTAGCCTTAAATCACGCTTTTGGAAGAAATCCAATGATTCGCATGTGGATGAATGATCCAGATGGAGACGGATACGGAAATCCAACTACTGAGAATCCTTATTTTAATACCGTAGCTAAACATTCCTATAGCGTAGGAGAAGATTTTAATCATTCTTCAGCTTATACCAAAAACTATGTAAAACGTGTGATCAAACAATGGATTGAAGAATATAAAATTGATGGATTCCGTTGGGACTTAACCAAAGGATTTACTCAAAATTGTACGGCCAGCGATCAAACTTGTACAGGTAACTATCAACAAGACAGAGTAGATATCTTGAAGGAATATACTGATTATTCATGGTTATTAGACCCAACACATTACACTATTTTTGAACATTTAGGTGGAAATACTGAAGAACAACAATGGGCAAATTATAGAATTTCAGAAAATCCAAGTAAAGGAGTAATAATGTGGGGAAACATGAATTCGAATTATAATGAGTTATCAATGGGTTATACTGCAAATATTTCTGGAATGACAAGTCAAAGCCGTGGGTTTACTGCAAATCGATTAATGGGTTATGCAGAAAGTCATGATGAAGAACGTTTGATGTACAAAAATTCGCAATTTGGTAATGCAACAAATGTAGCTCATAATGTAAAAACTTTAAATGTTGCTTTGTCTAGAATGTCAGCTATTGGAGCAGTTTCTTTATTGGTTCCTGGACCAAAAATGATCTGGCACTTTGGAGAGTTGGGATGGAATTCTTCTATTTATACATGTACAGATGGAAGTGTAAATGACAATTCAGCAACGATTGCAGGTGATTGTAAATTATCTACCAAGCCACAACCACAATGGGCAAACAACTGGCTTGCTGATAATAACAGGAACAAAATCTATTATGACTGGGCTAGAATGATCAGTTTAAAAACTACTGAAGCTGTGTTTTCAGGGGTTGCAACTATTCCGAATACATCATCCCTTACTCCAAATATCAAAATCACGAATAGTACATTAACAAGTACCGATCTCAAAGATGTGCTTATTATTGCTAATCTAGATGTAACTGCAAAAAATGTTGCGACAGGTTTTCAATATACAGGATCATGGTATAATCTAATGGATAATACACCTTATACGGTAACCGACGTGAATGCTACAATTTCTTTGCAACCCGGTGAATTTAGAGTCTACGGAAACAAAGCAACTACTTTGGCTACAACTGATTTTGATGTATTAAATGATATTTATATTTACCCTAATCCAGCATCTAATTATTTTATACTAAATACTACAACTACTAAAGTTCAGATTTATGCAATATCGGGACAATTAGTAAAAACTTTCGATAAAAGTCAAGTCAAAGAATATCAATACAATGTTAGTAATCTAGAGAGTGGTATGTATTTCGTTAAAATATACAACGATGAGAATAAAGTAAAAGTGATGAAGTTTGTCAAACAATAAAAAGCTATTATTATGAATTAGTATAGTTTTAAAAGCCATCAAATTATTTTTGGTGGCTTTTTTTTACAATCAAAAAATTAAATTTGGGCATGTCCTTGTTGCAGATCATTTTGGGCAAATAACATCATTTTTCAAGCAACAAGGTCGGGCTGTCCATTGTATTCCCGATTAACAAAAACTACGGCAAAAAACCTTGTTTTTCTAAATCGGGAGATGCCATTTCCATCCCTCATGCAAATTAGTTTTCACAACCTTTTTATTGGTTTTAAAGGAAATATACTAAAACAAAAAACAGCTCCATATAAGAGCTGTTTTTCATAAATTCGAAGTAAATAGTGTTCTTAACGTATGACTTTATTAATTCAAAGTTACTACATTTTGATTTTTCATTTTTAGATTACCTTTATACACTTCTGCAATAGCTTTTCTAGATAATGAAGGCACATCTTTTGAGATCACAATCTCGTGTGTTACTTTTTTTAGGTTTGTTTCCACTTCCAAAAAATAAACACCATCAGGAAATTCCTCAAGACTATAGGTTTTCATAATACCAGCTTTACCGGTAGCAACCTCAGAATAAATTTCGTTATGCAATTTATCATATATAGTTACATTTGCTTGCTGAATCTCATTTACCGAAAAACTAATTTCTTTTCCTGTTCCTTTTTTTACATTTAGTAAAAAATCACCATCAATTGCATAAGTATTCATGGTAGTCATTGCTACTAATACTACTAGACTTAATTTTAAAATCGTTTTCATAATACTGTTGTTTTAAATTAGTAATTATTTTCACTGCTAAAGTAGCAGTATAATTCAGTTCAAAACACAACTCCATTTTCCAATACAGTTGTTATATTAACCTTACGAAAACGATATCTAACCACTTAAGATAATTAAGTACTATTCTAAGGTAATTTAGAACACACTATATATTTTTATTTTATAAAAAATAAGAAAAAAAAATATCACAAAATCTTAACGTTTCGCACTCCTTTTTCTGCGTAAATCTGCAAAATCTAAGTGAAAACAAAATTATTAATTTCACGATTTTATAGAATATCACTTTATTCGGTAACTCGCTTCCATAACTCACGCGTGCACAACAACTTTAAATATGTAATTACTCTACTATGATTTCGGGTAATAATAATTTGATTAGTTCACTAAATGAATCTTGCATGGGGTATATATTATAAACACAAGTATCTTCTATTAATATTTCCCCACAACTTTTAGGATTGATCCGATTTTTTAAGCGGTTTTAAAATTTGGGATCAAATAAAACACGCAAAAAAATGGCTTCTTTTCTCCAAAAATATTGGAAAACGTTTATCAATAGACGAAACCTCCTTATCCAATGGCGAGCTCTATACTATTTTAACTAACAAAGCCGCTAAAGGTAAAAAAGGAGCTATAGTGGCTATGGTTGCTGGAACTAAAGCTGAGGAGGTAATTGCAATCATTGAAAAAATCCCTCTCAAACAACGAAATCTAGTCACGGAAATAACCTTGGATATGGCAGGGAATATGGGATTGATTGCTAAGAAATGTTTTCCAAACGCAACTCGTGTTACAGACCGGTTTCACGTTCAAAAGCTAGCTACGGAAGCTTTACAAGAAATCAGAATCAAATACCGATGGCTAGCCATAGACCAAGAAAACGAAGCTATAGAAGCAGCCAAGAAA